>JAFGWG010000061.1 GCA_016937255.1 Bacteroidales bacterium | reverse complement strand
TGCAGTGAAAAAACAATTTCAAAAACAAAGTGCTTTGAAATTGTACTTTTGAACGCATATCGGTATCAAAAACTTATTAACAATAGCTAAATATGGCTTAATGTGGCTTCTGTTGGGGTTTTCATGGGGTTTTTGGGTTGGGTTTGTTTTTTCACCACCCACACCCCTATACATGGGGGTTGGGAGGGTGATATTTTATTCATAATTCCAGTCTAAACCTGACAAGTTTTTCCGCGTTTGAGACTATTTTAAACCTGTCAGGTTTTTACATTAGGGTATGCCGACAGTTCCACGTCGCTTATACGTTTTACCTAACTATTTGCTCAGAAGCGATGGAATGTCGCCATCGCCGTGATTGGCTTGTCATCGTTCCGAGGCACGAGGATCATGGCAAGCGGAGCAGAAACCGCATCCCATGCTTTCCATGACCCTCCTTTGTCGGGACGGTGAAAAGCTCCATTGCGCAAAAACCTAAACCTATAAGGTTTTTAGTTCAGGGTTTGTAGTATAATTTGAAAATTTTGCACTAAATACATGACCAACTCATTAATACAAATATGCCATAAAATAAATCTATCTATTTTTTTGCAGCACTGTTGCATTTATTAAAAAAATCATTACTTTTGCAACATGGATGCAAATTTGAAATACCGGAAAATACTGAAACGGCACAATCTCTCAGCCACTCAGTTTAGAATTAGAGTGTTAAAAGAAATTGACATTGTAGGTCGCCCCATTTCGCGCAATGAATTATTGGATAAACTTGGCATAAAGACCGATCGAGTTACCCTGTATCGCAATCTACAAATCCTTTGCGAATTTAATATTATAGAAAATGTAGATCCTGAAGGCAGTGGCTTTTTTGTTTTAAAGTACGGTAAAAAAGCCCATGACCTGCACCACCTGCATTTCGAATGTACCGAATGCAAAAAGCTTTATTGTATTCACGAAATTGTAAGCGATATTTCGAAAATTCCAGCCGGATTTAATGTTGATAGTTTTTATTTACTAGCCAAAGGCACTTGTGAAGCTTGCAGCACTAATAATTAAATCATGAGACATATTATTTTAATATTTGGGCTTAGCCTTATATTGGGTCAAGTTTCCTACGCACAAATCAGCATCAGCGGACAAATTACCGATGCAGAATCTGATAAACCTCTCCCATGGGTAAATATTTATCTACCAGAGCAAAATACTGGCACTTTGAGTCAAGAGAATGGTACATATACAATCAACAATATTGCTCGTGGAGAAATTAAGATTCAGTTTTCTTATGTTGGATATAAAACCATAATTAAAAGTGTAAAAAGCACAAATGATATCAAAAATTACGACATTGCAATGGAAAAATCGGTTTTGCAAGCCGAAGAAGTAGTGGTTTCTGGTGGAGTACACACGTCGCAGCACAGCAATGCCATAAAAATTGATCTCATCACCGGCGAGGAAATTACCATGACTGGCAATGCAGGTTTTATTGAATCGCTTAGTAAAATTCCAGGTGTAGACATGATTAGCAAAGGTAATGCTGTAGCAAAACCTGTTATTCGCGGACTTAGTATGAGCAATATTTTGGTACTTAACAATGGTGTGAAGCTCGAGAATTTTCAGTTTTCAGAAAACCACCCTTTTCTGATCGACGAATTCGGGGTCGATCGTATCGAAGTTATAAAAGGTCCCGCTTCCCTGCTCTACGGATCGGATGCTGTGGGAGGCGTTATCAATATTCTGCACGAAAAACCTGCTCCGGTAGGCCATATCCATGGCGATGTTCAGGTCAGTGTTCTGAGCAATACCATGGGCACTAATAGTAGTTTAGGACTTAAAGGAAGTTCCGAAAAACTTTTCTGGAGTATTCGTGCTGGTACCAAAACCCATATGGATTTTCTCGATGGCAGTGGTTACGCAGTTCCAAATACCCGCTTCAATGAAGACATTCTGAAAGCTTGCCTGGGATACAATGCAAAATCTGCACATTTCAGGCTATTCTATTATTATAATCAACCAAAACTGGGCATGAGCGTAGGTGCGGCACTACCTTATATTACCGACAATGAATATAAAAATCGTGTTTGGTATCAAGACCTAACCAGTCATTTATTTATTTCAAAAAACACTTTCTACCTGAAACACTATAAACTCGATTTCAATGCTGCCTGGCAAATGAATAATCGCAAGCTTCAAACCGATGAAACCACACCATCATTTGAAATGGTGAACATGCAACTCAACACTTTTTCGTACGATTTAAAAATGCACTTACCATCTTCGGAAACATCGGAATATATAATTGGTATTCAGGGCGCACTAAAATCCAACAAAAATGGCGTTGCTCCCGAGCATATAATTCCCGATGCAGAGGTAAACGATATTTCGGGTTTTGCATTGTATCAGCGCTCATTTGGGAAGATACATACACAAGCAGGACTGCGGTACGATTTCAGGCAAATTCATGTAGAAGGCAATGAAGATCACGATGCAAACATCGACCGGAACTATGGCAATATAAGTGGCTCTGCCGGAGGCACCTGGCATTTGAAAGAGTATATTTTGCTTCGCATCAATTTCGCATCAGCATATCGTACTCCTAATTTGGCTGAACTTACCCAAGATGGCGCTCATGGGGTTCGATTTGAGCAGGGCAATCCCGACTTAAACTCACAAAGAAACTATGAAGCCGATATCAGTATGCACTTCCATTCCGATTTTCTTATGCTAGATTTGGCCGGGTTTTATAATCAGATTTCAAAACACATTTATCTGGCTCCAACAACCGATACCAGCAGCACTGGGGCTCAAGTTTTTCGCTACACCCAATCTGATGCTGTGCTGTATGGCGGCGAAATTAGTCTTGATATTATACCCATGAAATGGTTGGATATTAAAAGCACTTACTCATATATTATTGGTCAACAGAACAATGGCAACTATCTTCCATTTATACCGCAAAACAAAATTAAAACCGAATTCATTTTCAAAAAATTCGAAGATGGACGTTTTACAGAAACCTATCTGAAACTTGGCGGCACTTATGCCTTTGCTCAAAACAATCCCTCGCCCGATGAGATGAGAAGCAAATCTTGGCTCCTTTTGAATGCATCGCTGGGAAGCAAAATAAAACTGGGCCGGCAATTTGTCGATGTGGCTTTAACTGCACACAATATCTTCAACGAATTGTATATCGATCATCTGTCAACTCTTCGCGAAATGGGCTACTACAATATGGGGCGAAATATCAGCGTAAGTATTCATATTCCTTTTCATGTTAAAGATTTGAAGCACAGATAAGTTGGCGTGATTTTTGTTTTTACAAAGAAAAATTTATAACGATGAAACGCCATATTTTCCTTCTTTCTATTGTTACGCTTCTGGCTTATGCTTCCTGCGAAAGTGATAATTACTATTACTACGATCCTTATATTCCAAGTTCAGGAGGAGGGAATGTAAACATTGAAGGCACATTGTATGGCATCGATAGTATGCAGCCTCTAGAAGATGTGAGGGTTGATATTGTATTTGGCTATGGAATGCACGATTTTGATTCAGCCTTTACAGATACTACTGGGGCTTTTTCCTATATTTACGATTACCAATATTATAAGAATTCAGAAATACGTTTTGTATGTAAACCTTCCGACACTTTGCATGCAGAACTTGATACCATACTCGAAATGAATGGTCGAGAAATATCCAGCGGTTTATTTAAAGTATCTTTCGTTTTGGATACCTTATAAATCTGTTTTCAATTTACTTTTTCATAGTTTCTAAAAGACTTTCATTACATAGATGAGAGTCTTTTTCAATTAGTTATAGTTCATGCAAAGCAATCAGTCTTCGATATGTTGCTCTGCGTTGAAAGGATTTTTAATATCTTTGCATAGCATTTATGGCACAGAACAGCATACATATAAAAAACAAAAAAGCATACTTCGATTTTTATGTAATAGAAACATTTGAGGCAGGTATGGTTTTGCAAGGCACTGAAATAAAGAGCATCCGTAAAGGGAAAGCCAGTATTTCTGAAGCTTATTGTGCAATTAGAAATGGTGAATTATGTATTAGAAATATGAATATTGCCGAATATGCTTTTGGCACCTATAATAACCATGAACCCAAGCGAGAAAGAAAACTACTCTTAAAATCTCGTGAGCTGAAAAAGCTGGATAAAAAAACCAAAGAATCTGGACACACGATCATTCCCTTACATTTATTCATTTCTGAAAGCGGCTATGCCAAAATTGAGATTGGGCTGTGTAAGGGTAAGAAACTATATGATAAGCGCGACACGCTTAAAGATAACGACAATCGACGTGAAATGGAGAGAAAAGACACCTACAGGTACTAATCCATTATTCATTCCAATACATTTTAATAAAAAAAACAGTCTGCAAAAAATACAAACTGTTAAATAGAATAGCGTTCAAATGAATTAAGCCACTTTTAAAGCAAGAACGCGTCTGGCTGATAATTCATAAATACCAAAGAAGAAAAGACTGAAAGCAAGTGTTCCAATAATTTCATACTTAAAGAAAGGAATGGCCATGGTATAACACTCTACTAATCCTACCCAAGAAACTGGGTACAGAAGACCTTGAGCCCAAAAACCTAAATTACTAACGATAAAAAACACAACACTGGCAAGCAGAGATGCACCAATGACACGGTGCATCTTCATTGATTTGCGCAGGATGAAACCAATCATTCCAATTAGAATAAATGCGCCGTAAACAAAGCCCATCAAAAAGACACTATATGTCCCAATGAAAAGATCACTAATAAATAATATAGCGAGAGGAAGAATAAGAGCCAACTCTTTTCGCTTAATCATGGTTCCTCCAAAAAGTGCAATAGCTGCAATTGGTGTAATATTAGGAATCTGAATGAATATGCGCAACATAGCAAAAAGAGCTATGATGCCAACAACAAAAACTAACTTGATTATGTTTGGATTCTTTTTCATGGGAACTGTATTTACTGCAAAAGTAAAAACAATTTCATAACATCAAGCTTTTTTATTCTGCTTTTTACTCAAGTCTTGTTAATAAGTCTGTAGATATGTCCAAATTCTTACCATACAAATCAATTCAATATTTGATTACCTGAATACATTTTTATATTTTTGCATCATGATTAAAAAATTGGAATACCTCCAAAAGATATTGCCCAAGGCTTCACAGAGTGAACTATTAGCCGAAATATCGTATCTTGAAAATCAGGAATCATTTGAACCGCTTAAAGAGTTCATTTCATTCATTAAAGCTGGTGATAAAGCCTCAGCTCTACACTTGATCAATGCATATTTACAAGAAAAAAACCATCTGAAACATAAAGATGATATTTCACTTGAAGGGATAAAAACGCATATTAAAATGCTGGAAGTTCAACTCTCGGTAATTGTTAATAAGATTGCAGAATTACAACACACTGCGGGAGAATATCGCAGCATGCATTATCGTGAGATGAACAAAGTATTATCCGAACTATTACAATTACGCAAAGAAGTTCTCTTTCTTAAAAAGGAAAAAGATAATTCATTTACAAAAGAATATGAAGCTGCTGAAGAGGATGAAAAACAATACAAATCTACCCCACCACCAGCAGAGCATAGCAATAGAGTTAAACTCAATGCCGATGAAAATGTGCTATTACAAAAACGATATCGGCAAGCCAGCAAACTTTGCCATCCCGATTTGGTTGCTGAGGAACTAAAAGCGGAAGCAGAGCATTTTTTTGTAATTCTTAGCAAGGCATATATGGCAAACGATTTGGAGATTGTTAGCAAGATCCTTAGTCGCCTTGAAAATGGAGAAGTGGTTTTTGCCAAAGCTTCTGAAGTGTTAAGCGAGTATGATATGTTTCGAAGCACGCTCAGCCGTTTGCAATCGGAAGTGGAAAGTCGTACAACAGAGTACGAAAATCTTGAAAACTCAGCATTAATTCGCACCATTAAAAGCATTGATCAATGGGATTTATACTTCTCAGCTCTGCGTCGACGCTTTGAAGGAGAGATTAATTTGTACAAAAAAGAACTGGAAGAACTCATGTCATGAAAGATCAAACACCCGATATATTTTCTAAATCCTGGTTGGCACAAACCGAATCTATTGAGGCCATTACAAGGAAATTAGAGCATGGACTAAGGGTTTCTCAATCTGAACATTGCTCGTGTTTTAGAGCAAGTGCATCACGAAGAGGAGAATACAAATGCGATAATGCTCCCAAGCTCAATACATTATTATATCATCATTATCAGCATCTTGCGGTAAACAGTTCCCCTATCTTGCATGAGAATCAAATCTATTATGGAACTGAAGATGGTCATCTCATTTCTTTTGATTTGCTTCACCTGCGCGAAAACTGGAGAAGTAAAACTAGAGCACGCGTTAAAGCCACACCGCTGGTTTACAGAAATAGAATCTATCTGGGCTCTTTCGACCATAATTTCTATTGCTTTGATATCAAAAGTGGTTTTGCCCGCTGGTCATTTCCCACAACAGACTGGATATTTTCTTCTGCACTAGCTTTTGATGATCTGATTATTTTTGGAGGCATGGACAAAAAACTCTATGCACTGCAATTCAATACGGGACAAAAAAAGTGGGAATATCAGGCCGAAGGATGGTTTATCGCTTCTCCTTCTTTATGGAAAGATAAAATTGTTATTGGATCCCGCGACAGACATGTACACATTATTGACGCTCAAAGCGGAAATCTTGTCAATAAAATAAATTGTGCCGATCGCATTCACTCAACTGCCGCCATTGTTGATGATTTAGCTCTGTTCTCAACAGTCGATCGATCGTTAATTGCTGTCGATCTCCGCAAAGAAGAAATCCTATGGAAAAAAAACATGGAAGGTCCTATGGTTTCATCTCCCTGCATTGTGGGAAATAATATGATTACCGGCAGCCGCAACGGAGTTTTATATTGCAATGATATTAAAACCGGTGAAAGCAAATGGACACTGGAAACTGGGGCAGCCATTCACAGCAGCCCCACAACAGATGGAAAATGTGTTTATCTTGGAAACGATGCAGGTCGTATTTACAAAATTGATGCAGAAAATGGATTAGTTCTTCAGGTAAAAAGCACCGAAGACCAAATAAGAAGCTCCGCTCTCATAAGTGATTCTCGACTGATAATCGGAGGTATATGGCTACATATATTTGACTAACGGCGGCGCCTTCCTATATTCATATTAGGATTCTTTTGAACAAGAAGCTCCACGAAATTATCATAATGATCTCCTAAAATTCTAGGCATAAAACGCACAAGCTCTTCGCGACCATCATCATTGGTAAAATACAGTTTGATATGAAACTCACTAGTCAATAAAGTTCTAGCTCGACGACCATTGGTAAATTGAGAATACAAAACTTCATCATATACACCCTTTCTTTGCTGAATATAAATTTTCGTTTCATCGGCTTCAACTCGTTTGAACTTGAGGGCAGACCTGTATGCCAAATAAGCTGGGCCAAACATTGCTATTCCAACTGCAATGTACACTATTTGAAACTTTTCAACAAATGGGATAATAAGGAATACAATTCCCAATATTACAAATAACGCCATGAACGCATATCCTGAGAGGCGTTGAGCAGATCCGGATATTCGAGTCCTTTTCTCAAAATAGATTTGTTTTAATTCCATAGGGTTCATTATTTAGGTTAATAAATTCTTATCCTAACCCACACTTCCAGCCATCCTGTAAAGATAGCCCGTATTGGTAGTATGCCTCACCACAACTAAGGTTACCTTAATCTTCAATCCTGCATAATCTTCCAGTTTAAAAGTAGCAGATGCATATGCCGGATTATTGGATTCACTATCAAAATCTCCACATTTCCAGAAAGAACATTTCTTAATCTCGCTCAGTTTCATACACTTAAAGTTGCTTTCATTCTTTAACTCATAGCCACAAAACAGCTCATCAATAAACTTCGTTGTATCGTTATCAAGTGTTCCAATCAACTGAACCTGCTTATATGAGCCATCGAGTAAAACTAAAATACCCTTCAAATCGTGACTACTCACGCGGGAAGCAAATTTTTTCAGCAATTGTTTGGGTTTTTTAGCATCGGTATCAGCCATACTGTTGAAACTGATAAAAGTGAGCGCTAAAACTGCAAATAGAATCTTTTTCATAAGGAATTACTTTCAATTTTGATGTAAATATAGACAAAATCCTAATATCAATAGTCATTAAAATACAAGATTAATAAAATTACTTAAATCAAATAATTCTCAATCACATTTATCCATATTTACCCCAAATGACAAATATCAATTTAACTAAATAAGTACTTAAATAATTAGTAGATTTGTAGATTATTCATTTATAATTACTAATATGGCAAGAGTTGTTGTTTTAGGTGCCGGCATTTCCGGACATACTGCTGCTGCATTTTTACGCAAGAAACTCAGCAAAAAGCACGAAGTTGTAGTTATTAGCCCAAGCGCATATTACGAATGGATTCCAAGCAATATTTGGGTTGGAGTTGGGCGTATGAAGCAAAAACAAGTGCGTTTTAAGCTCGATAAAGTATATAAACGATGGAAGATTCAATTTCATCAAGCCAAAGCTATTTCTATTCACCCCGAAGGGAATGCAGAGCATAAAAAAGCTTTTGTAAAGAGCGTATATTCTACAGGTGATCAACAAGGACAAGAATTTGTGGTAGAATACGACTATCTAATTAATGCCACTGGTCCAAAACTCAATTTTGAAGCCACTGAAGGCTTAGGCCCTGGAAAAAACTCTCATTCAGTTTGTTCAAGTAGTCATGCAGTTGAATCTTGGAATGCACTGAAACAAATATTTGAAGCCGCTGAGAGAGGTGAACATAAGAAGATTCTTGTTGGAACTGGGCATGGGTCAGCCACTTGTCAAGGCGCTGCATTCGAATACACATTAAATATTGCTGCAGAGGCAAAAAGAAGAAAAATTCTCGACAAACTCGATATTACCTGGATTACCAACGAGTACGAACTAGGTGATTTTGGAATGGGTGGCGCATACATCAAGCAAAATGGTTATGTTGTACCTACCAAAGTTTTTACAGAATCTATATTGGCCGAATTTGGCATTAAGTGGATAAAACGAGCCGGTGTTTACAAATTAGAACCTGGAGTTGCTCATTTTGAACTTCTCGACGGCACAAAAGATAGTATTGAATTTGATTTCAGCATGCTAATTCCCGCTTTTGCTGGCTCAGGTATTACAGCTTTTGGAAAAGATGATGAAGATATCACGGCTAAACTTTTTATGTCAAATGGATTTATGAAAGTTGACGCAGATTATACGCCAAAAGAATTTGAAGAATATAGTGTTGAAGATTGGCCAGAAACATATCAAAGTCCTGAATATGAGAATATATTTGCAATAGGCATAGCCTTTGCTCCCCCTCACCCTATTTCAAAGCCAATGAAGAGTGTAAACGGTACACCAATATCACCAGCACCTCCTCGTACGGGAATGCCATCTGGGGTTACCGGAAAAACAACCGCTTTGAATATTGCCGCCAAAATTGAATACAACCGCAGCGAAATTGCACATAAAGCCTCAATGGGTCGCATGGGTGCTGCATGTATAGTTTCTGCAGGATATGGATTATTTAATGGTATGGCAGCTACAATGACGGTAAACCCAATTGTTCCCGACTGGGAAAACTATCCTAAATATGGAAGAAAAATCAACTACACTGTAGGGGAAATGGGATTGGCAGGTCACTGGATGAAACTCTCATTGCACTATATGTTCCTTCACAAAGCCAAAGGCTATCCTTTCTGGTGGTTAATTCCCGAGTAAAAACTGAAAGAAATAAAAGAATATATTATGAAAACAAATCCAAAAGTATATTACGAAGAAGCTTATCCCCCTGTTCCATTAGGGTTTGTACGTTTTATGCGTAAATTTTTTCTTTGGCAGTTATTCCGTTTCTTCGTATTGAATTACAAAGTAATGCGAATTGTAGCCTATGGTCACTCCTGAGAATCAGGAAAATATTTTCAAATACCTTTGAAGCATCGTTTTTTATCGCATGTTGCGTTGCCATGCAAAACTTAATGTACCCAAGAGCTAATCTTGCATGGATTATAGCCACTTTTTTCTTTTGAAATAAAAAACCATAAATAATACAACTGAAATAATTACCCCCCACATTATAAAATAGCTGTACTGAAAATGCAGTTCAGGTAAATTATCAAAGTTTGTCCCATAAACGCCTGCAATAAAAGTTATAGGAATGAAGATAACAGAAAATATGGTCAGAAATTTTATAATATCATTCAGCTTATACGATACGTTGGTATGGAAAATATTAAGCTGATCCGACAACATTTCGCGATAAGAATCTACTGATTCATTTGCCAATTCAATATTATTCTGAAGTTCAGACATATATTTTTCGAGTCTATCATCAACAAGATCAGACTCCATCTTAATAAAATTCAATATTAATTCTCGACAAGGTTTTATGGCTTTCCGCAGAAAATTCATTTCACTTTTTAGCTCATTTATTTCATTCAGCTGACTTGTATCGGCATTAATAGAAAGCTTTTCATCAAGGTTTTCTATTTTATCACCTATCCGGCTAATGACATATATATAATTATCAACTACAATATCAATCAACGCATAAGCAAGAAAGGCTGCTCCATTTTCCCTAATATTCCTCTTATTCTTACGCAGTCTTTCTCTTATCGGATTAAATACATCACCTACCTGTTCCTGAAAACTTAAAAGCAAATTGTCTTTCAACAGAAGTACAAGATTTTCTGAAACAATAAGGTTTTCAGACTCTTCAAACCGAAGCATTTTTAATGAGAAAAACAAGCCATCATCAAATTCATTTATTTTAGGTCTGGAATAGGTATTCAAAACATCGGCCATGATATGGTCTTCAATACCTGCCAATTTGGAAATTTTCTCCATACTTGCTACATCGTGCAAACCATCAATATTCAACCATAGAGTTAAGTCATCATTAAACAAGTCGGAAAACTCTTCCACCTGCGAATACTCATTTTCAAATAACTCTTCATTACTATATTGAAAAGTCCTGAATTTGGTAATATTTAGCTTTTGTACTCCCCTAAATACAATATCTTCAGGAGCCAGACCGATCGATTCTTTATGAAGTTTTACGAAACGTGGCATACGATTATAGTATTGATAATATGTAAATGTAGAGAAAATTTTATAAAAAAACCGCTTCCTTATCAGAAGCGGTTTGCAGAATATGCTTATAATCTATTTTACAGCTTTTACGATAGCTTCAAAAGCTTTTGGATTGTTCATAGCAAGATCGGCAAGAGTTTTACGATTCAATTCAACATTATTCTTGTGAATGAGTCCCATAAATTGTGAGTATGACAATCCATGTAAACGTGCTCCTGCATTGATACGCTGAATCCAGAGAGCTCTGAAATTGCGTTTTTTAGTTTTGCGGTCACGATATGCATAAGTTTGACCTTTTTCCCAGCGATTCTTGGCAACAGTCCATACATTTTTGTTGCGTCCCCAGTACCCGCGAGTACGTCTGAGGATCTTTTTTCTTCGTGCCCTTGAGGCAACTGAATTAACTGAACGTGGCATTTTTTTTTGTCCTTTCATTTTTGCTTCGGCGTTCCCATCAGGAATCTTTCGGCCGAAAGCAAGTTAAACTTTTGTTTTTTTACACGTGAAGCATTGCTTTCACATTCTTGATATCTGATTTTTCAACAATAGTGAAATAAGTCAGATTTCTCTTTCTTTTCTTTGACTTTTTAGTCAGAATGTGACTTTTGTACGCATGCTTTCTTTTAATTTTACCACTACCTGTAAAAGAAAATCTTTTTTTAGCACTGGCTTTTGTTTTCAACTTCGGCATTGTATCTGTTTTTATTTAGTGTTCAACATTATTTTTTGGGGGCAATGATCATAATCATTCGCTTTCCTTCAAGTTTGGGCAGCATTTCAACTTTTCCGTACTCAATAAGTTCATCGGCAAAACGGAGTAAAATAATTTCACCTTTATCCTTATACAAAATATTACGTCCTTTGAAAAACACATCAACCTTAACTTTAGAGCCTTCCTGTAGAAACTTAATGGCATGCTTCAACTTGAAATTGAAATCATGATCATCTGTATTGGGACTCAGGCGCAATTCCTTCACCGTAATTTTTGCTGTTTTAGCTTTCTGCTCTTTAGCCTTCTTCTTTTTCTCGTACAAAAATTTGCGATAGTCTATGACTTTACAAACAGGTGGATTCGCACTCGGTGAAATCTCAACAAGGTCAAGACCCACACTATCGGCAAGTTGCAATGCTTCGCGTAATGGGAAAATACCCGGCTCAACATTTTCGCCAACAACGCGTACCATGGGCGCAAGAATCTTTTGATTCACCCGATACGGTTCTTCCTTCTTAATCGGTCTGCGTTTCCAATTTTTATTTGACTGCGGCTTTCTTATAACCTTTTCCTCCTATTCATTTGTTTAACTTAACTCTTCTTTTACTTCATTGTTGATCAATTCAACAAAACCTTCAATTCCAAATTGTCCCACATCGCCCTCTCCCTGTCTACGCACTGAAACAATTTCTTCAGCCTCTTCCTTCTCTCCAACAATAAGCATATATGGTATTTTACTCAACTCAGCATCGCGAATTTTCTTACCAATTTTCTCCGCCCTATTGTCTACGAGGGTGCGAATATCGGAATTTTGTAGCAATTCTACGACTTTTTTTGCATAATTTTCATATTTCTCGCTGATTGGCAATACAATAGCCTGATCTGGAACCAACCATAACGGCAATTTTCCCCCGCTATGCTCCAGCAATACCGCAACAAAACGTTCCATTGACCCAAATGGTGCTCTATGAATCATTACCGGGCGATAACGCTCATTATCAGACCCAACATATTCTAAATTAAAACGTTCGGGAAGATTATAATCGACCTGAATTGTACCCAACTGCCACTTTCTACCAAGCGCATCGCGTACCATAAAATCTAATTTAGGACCATAAAAAGCTGCTTCTCCAATGACAGTAACAGTATTCATTCCCTTGAGTTCTGTAGCCTTTATAATTGCAGACTCTGCTTTTTCCCAATTCTCGTCACTTCCAATATATTTCTTTTTGTCTTTAGGGTCGCGAAGAGAAATTTGAGCAGTATAATCTTTAAAACCAAGGGTTTTGAATATCTTAAGAACAATCTCTATCACCTTGATAAACTCTTCTTCAAGCTGATCGGGACGACAGAAAATATGAGCATCATCCTGTGTAAATCCACGTACTCTTGTTAATCCATGCAATTCCCCACTCTGCTCATAACGATATACTGTTCCAAATTCTGCATAACGAACAGGTAAATCACGATATGATCGCGGCTTAAAAGCATACATTTCACAATGATGAGGGCAATTCATAGGTTTCAGCAAAAACTCTTCCCCTTCAACCGGAGTTGAAATAGGACGAAAAGAATCCTTACCATATTTCTCGTAGTGACCCGATGTCACATATAATTCCTTATTTCCAATATGAGGACTAATAACAGGCTGATAACCATATTCACGCTGAATCTTCTTGAGAAAGTTCTCGAGTCTCTCTCTCATTTCTGCACCACGAGGAAGCCACATAGGTAATCCGGAGCCCACGCGCTGGCTGAACATGAAAATCTCAAGCTCTTTACCCAGTTTGCGGTGATCTCTTTTCTTCGCTTCTTCAAGTTTTTCGAGATATTCCTCTAGAAATTTAGCTTTTGGAAAAGTAATGCCATATATACGGGTCATCATTTTTCGGCTTTCATCACCACGCCAATATGCACCGGCAATGCTAGTAAGCTTTATGGCTTTGATTTTAGAAGTATCAGGTAAATGTGGTCCACGACATAAATCGGTAAATGTTCCAGACTTATAAAATGTGATTTCTCCGTCTTCTAAATCATTTATCAATTCCAACTTATAAGGATCGGCTTTAGCTTCAAAATATTTTAACGCTTCAGTTTTTGATACTTTTTCGCGGGTAAATGTCTGCTTCTCCCGAGCAAGCTCTAATATACGTTTCTCAATGGTCACAAGATCGGCTTCAGTGATAGATTCTTCACCAAAATCCATATCATAATAAAAACCATTTTCAATATCTGGACCAATTCCAAACTTCACTCCGGGAAAAAGTTGTTCAACAGCTTCAGCCATTAAGTGAGCAGAACTATGCCAAAATGTTGCTTTGCCTTCTTCATCATCCCAGGTAAGTAAACGTACAGAAGCATCTGTTTCAATCAAACGAAAAGCATCCCATACTTCCCCATCAACCTGAACTGAAAGCACATTGCGGGCAAGACCTTCGCTAATTGACATGGCAATATCAAGACCGCTTACGGCATTATCGTAAGTACGAACAGATCCATCTGGTAAAGTTATTTTTGGCATAGTTTAATTTTCCTGTTTCAAAAAGAGGTGCAAAGGTACAAATTATCAATGCAACAGCAAAAAAATCTTAAAGAAGGTAGGATTGGTAGATTCAACTACCAAATGCAACAAGTTTATAGAAAACATCTTTAGGAGTATCAAAAAGTAAGTTTTTCCTTGGTCTTCTGT
>JAFGWG010000060.1 GCA_016937255.1 Bacteroidales bacterium | reverse complement strand
TTAGGAAACTTCCGTTCTATCCCTTGAACTATAGAGCCATATTGCAAAAGTAAGAAATAATTTATAGTTGCTTTCTAATATCTAACCATTCAAATGAAGTATTTATTGTACATTAGTTTTTACAATGGAAAATCGCTTACTTCAAGATTATTTGCAAGATTATTTTCCCGGAATAGAAATATACGGGCAAGAAAGGATATTTGGCGGTGATATTAATATGGCTGCTTCATTAAAAACCAATAGTGGTCAAGTATTTATTAAGTGGAACGATAATAGCCGATTTCTTGGAATGTTTGAGGCAGAATTTAAAGGTCTTACACTTTTAAAATCACACTCCCCCACTATTCGTATTCCAAAACCATTGCATGTGGGCAAAATTAATGGAATTTCATTTTTACTTATGGAATTTATTAATGACGGACAAGGCAAATCAAATTTCTGGAAAAATTTTGCCGAGGGATTATCTTCCTTACACAAAAATCGTCAGGAAAATTTTGGCTTAGATCACAATAATTATATTGGCTCACTTCCTCAAAGCAATACCATGCATAAAAAATTTGAAGATTTTTTCATTTCCGAGCGTTTAGAACCCCAAGTTAAGCTCGCATACGATCGATATTTGGTCGGGAGTGCAGAAAAAAACGAAATATCGCAAATATACAGACGTTACGCTGTCGATGTTCCACGTGAAACCGCATCTTTGATACACGGAGATCTCTGGAGCGGAAACTATATGGCTGATAATCAAGGAAATGCATGTATTTTTGATCCGGCAGTATATTATGGGCATAGAGAATCGGATCTTGCCATGACAAAACTTTTTGGTTCATTTTCGCCCGAATTTTATACATATTATCACGAATTTTATCCTTTGGAAAAAGGATGGGAGAATCGAGCAGATTTATTTAACCTCTATCCACTACTTGTTCATCTTAATCTTTTTGGAAAATCGTATCTTTCTTCGGTAATGAGAACTGTAAAAAAGTACTTATAATTCTATTATTTCTTTCTGCTTTTATTAAAATTGGTTTTAGGGAAATCGGGGTAAGCACGCAAAACACCCCATTTTTTACGAAAAACGATTTTGAATGCTAAACTGCGTATTGATGAAGAACCCATATTCATCCGTTTTCGCGATTTTAATATTCTGCTTAATAATTTAATAGCGCGAATTTCTGATTTAGGCATTTTTTCTTTTTCCACAGCCAAAGACCTATTATAAAGTAATAAATCATCAATTGGAATATTCACTGGGCAAATTTCTGTACATTTTCCACAAAGGCTGCTGGCAAAAGATAAATGAAAAAAGTTGGCATCAGTTCTTAGATGAGGAGTAGTAACAGAACCAATAGGCCCATTGTACACTGAATTATAACTATGCCCACTTATAATTTTATATACAGGGCAAATATTTGAGCATGCACCACATTTTATGCAATGCAATGATTGTCTCAATTCTTTATTAATCAGCAAATTATCGCGGCCATTATTGAGTAAAATCACATACATTTTTTCAGGACCATCACCTTCTTCTTCTTGTCTTGGACCCGAAATCATGTGATTATACACTGAAATTTTCTGTCCAGTGGCATGAGAAGATAAAACAGGCCATAAGTATCCAAGATCAGTAAATGACGGAATAATTTTTTCTATTCCAGCCAATACAATATGAATATTCGGCCAGGCTGTAGTTAACGACGCATTACCTTCGTTTTCGGTAATGCAAATAGATCCACTATCTGCTACTAAAAAATTTGCACCACTCACACCCAATTCGGCTTCTGTAAATTCTCTTCGCAATAATTTTCGAACAAAAGCAGTAATTTCTTCAGCACTAGCATCGGGACTTGACTCAAATTTTTCGTGAAATAATAATGTAATATCATCTTTTGACAAATGCAATGCCGGCGCAGTAATATGAGAAGGCTTTTCACCCCGAAGCTGTACAATATATTCTCCAAGATCTGTTTCGGTAACTTTAATATTTTGATTTTCTAAAAAAGCATTAAAATCTATTTCTTCAGTAGCCATCGATTTAGATTTCACAACACTTTTAATATTGTCACCAATAATATGTTGAATTAAATTAAAGACATCATTGGCATCATCGGCCCAAAACAGCTCTCCCCCATTCTTCTTAAAATTCCCTTCAAATTGAAGCAGATATTTTTCCATCTGCAGAATAGATTTAGAGCGAATAATTTGTAATTTTTCTTTAAAAGATGAAATATTTTCAAATTGATTTATTCCATTCAAATATTTTTGATGATAGTTTTCAAGACTCTTATTCAAAGTTTGATGCAGCTTTTTGTTTTGACTTTGTGCACCAAGAGTAGATTTAAACTCCTTGTATAAAATATTTTCGCTCAAAATACTGAAATTTTATAAACTCTATTTTCATGGCGTCCGCCTTCAAAATCAGTATTCATAAATTCTTCAACAATAGTAAATGCTTCCTCTGCCTCAATGTATCGACCAGGCATGGCCAAAAAATTAGCATCATTATGCAATCGAGCTAAATGAGCTAATTCTTTATTCCAACATAAAGCTGAACGAATGGCTTTATGTTTATTCATAGACATATTAATACCATTTCCACTTCCACAAATAGCAATTCCCCAATCGGCTTTACCTTCTATATATACATTGGCAGCTTTATGTGCAAAATCAGGATAATCACAGCTATCTTCAGAGTATGTACCTACATCAATAAATTCTATTTTTGATGCAAAATGTTTCTTCACTTTCTCTTTTAGTGAAAATCCAGCATGATCGGATGCAATTACAACTTTCATATTCATATTTTTATATTGCAAAATTATCAACAAATTTGAATTTCTGTGTTAAAAATCTTAATTCTTTAGTAATCAATACATTTTATATTCATAAAAATTCATATTTCATAGATGATTTAATAATTTTTATATATAAGATCTTCATTAAATACAAATTAACCACTTATTCACAATATGCATATTTTTATTGAAAAACTACTGATAAAGAAAGACAAAAATCACTTGACATTAACAATATTACAACTGTATAATGCATTTTTTTAATATTTGATATCATAGATTTGATAATTTGATAACATTGAATTAGGTGGTTATTAACCCAAAAAACCTCTATTTATTCAAGAATTTTATAAACAATTACTTTATTAAACATCTGTTGAAAAATATCATATATATCAATAAAACAAGTATTTTTGTTTCTAATAAGATTTGAAAATCGGTTAATAAAGAATGAAAAGTGATTTTTCCAAATTTTCAGAATGAAAAATATTAACCTATTCACAAAGCTTATTACTGTTACGAATTCTTTTAATTTTTTAAAATGAAAGATATTATTAATAATATTAATGTGTTGAGAACTAAAAAGAATGCAATAATTCTAGCACATTATTATCAAGTTCCTGAAATTCAAGATTTAGCCGATTTTGTTGGTGATAGTTTAGGATTAGCACGTGAAGCAGAAAAAACAAATGCCGATATTATTATTTTTGCTGGTGTGCATTTTATGGCTGAAACTGCAAAAATTCTTAATCCAAATAAAAAGGTCCTTATTCCTGATATATTAGCAGGTTGTTCGTTGGCAGATTCTTGTCCAACAGATAAATTTGAAGCGTTTATAAAAAATTATCCCGATCATTTAATAATTACCTATGTAAATGCCAGTGCTGAAATTAAAGCACTTTCTGATATAATAGTTACTTCTTCAAATGCAAAGCATATTGTTGAACAATTGCCAAAGGATCAAAAAATAGTATTTGCTCCGGATAAAAATTTGGGTACTTATATAAACAATATAAGTGGTCGGAATATGGTGCTTTGGGATGGAAGTTGTCATGTTCATAATCAGCTTGAACTTGATCAAATTATGAAACTAAAAATAGAAAATCCAAATATTCCGCTTATTGCTCATCCTGAATGTCAGGCTCCAATTCTTGAAATAGCAGATTTTGTTGGTTCTACCAATGGACTATTGAATTATACAAAAAGCGATAGTGCTACAAAGTATATTGTTGCTACAGAAGGCGGTATATTGCATCAAATGAAAAAAGCATCTCCAAATAAGGAATTTATTATTGTTCCATCTGATGAATTTTGTAATTGCAATAATTGTGAGTACATGAAAATGAATACTCCTGATAAAATATTACATGTTCTACAAAATGAAATCAATGAAGTTACGTTAAGTAAATACCTTATAGAAAAAGCATATAAGCCTTTAAAGCGAATGCTTGAAATGAGTTAAAATGAAAAAAATTGCATTAATTTTTCTTTTTATTAGTCTTTCACTTATTGCAGGTGCACAGGTGGATACTTCATATAAGTATGTAAAGTTTACATATCCTAGTGGTGAAATATCTTCTGAAGGATACTTAAGAAATGGTAAACCAGATGGTTATTGGAAAGCATATTATGAAAGTGGCCAATTGAAATCTGAAGGAAATAGATTAAATCAAAAACTAGATAGTACTTGGAAGTTTTATGATGCAGAAGGAAATATTAGATCTATCATTAATTATAAAGAGGGTAAACAAAATGGCTATAGATATACATACTTGGAAAATGAATATATAGAAGAATACTTCGAAAATAATGTAAAAGAACGGCAAACAAAAGTTTTTTACAATAATGGATCTATTAAAAAAACTATTCCTTTTGAGGCGGGTTTAGAAAATGGATTGGCTTTAACTTATAATACAGACAGTATTATTATTCTCATAGAAGAATATAGAAAAGGTTTCCTAATTAGTAGGGAAATCATTAATCGTACTGATAGAAATGGAGCTAAACAAGGGTTATGGAAGTATTTTTATGAAACTGGTAAATTAATGCAAGAAGTAACATACTTAAATGATAAGAAAAATGGATTTCTAAAACGATTTGATGAAACAGGCACATTAGTTTCTATCGAAAAATACATAAATGATGTATTACAAACAGATGTTAGCGAGCTTAAAGAATATGATATAAGGCGAGATTATTATCCCAATGGTAAAATTAAAATTCAGGGTAGTTATTATAATAATAAGCCAGATGGTATTCGTAGAGAGTACGATGAAGAAGGAAATATTATTAAAGGATATGTTTTTCTTGAGGGAGTGCTTCTTGCCGAAGGTATAGTTGATGAAAATGGAAAAAGACAAGGCGCTTGGAAAGAGTATTATAGTAATGGTGCACTAATGTCTGAAGGTATTTATAAAAATTCTATTAGAGTGGGAAGCTGGAAATATTATCATGAAAATGGCAATTTAGAACAGGAAGGTAAATATACTTCGCGTGAAATTCCCGATGGTGATTGGAAATATTATCATGAAAATGGTCAATTATATAGGGTTGAGTCATATATGGATGGTGAGCTTGATGGAGAATATATTGAGTACAATGATAGTGGAAAAGTGCTTGTAAAAGGGCAATATACTGAAGGTTTTGAAACAGGACTATGGGAATATTACATAGGAGATGTTATTCAGAAAGGAGCTTTTTTAGATGGTGCTGAAAATGATTGGTGGGTATATACTTCGGTTCCTGATGGTAAAATTATTTTTAAAGGTAAGTATTTCGATGGCAAACCCGATGGCAAACATACCTGGTATTATCCAAATGGAAAGAAAAAAATCGAGGGAAATTATGAAATTGGTATTCGTACAGGAGATTGGAAATACTACGATGAATATGGCTCTTTGTTTTTAATTATTACGTATAACCAAGGTATTGAGATAAAATATAATAATGTAATTATAAAACCCGAAATTAGTTCGACAACAGACTAGTATTTCATTTGACAGCGTAGGTTAATATTTTGTATATTGACATCTGCTTTTTAATTAATTCAGATGCCGGATTTTATTCATTCAAAAACTAATACACAAAATGAAATGATATTGCATAAAAACAATATTGATTTGTTCAATGAAATATCTCACCCAGTAGTATTTAGAGATTTAAACGACACGATTTTATTTTGTAATAATTCCTTTCAAAAATTATTTGAATATAGTTGTGAAGAAGTTATAGGCAAATTGAAGTTTGATTATTTTGTTTTAAAATATTTTGATCATAGTTTTTATAAAGAAGGTAATCCGCATCAAAACGAAAATGATTTTAGTTTTTTTGCCACCTTAAAAATTGCGAGACTTGCAAAAATTCAAAATTTTATATTGTTGAATTATAGATTATCAAATGAAAACACTATAAGTTTTTTAATTGATCATTCTGAAAAAATAGAATATTTACAAAAAATATTTACCCAAAACACACAAATTCATAAAGCGTTTAATAGTATTCCAGATATAATTTTCATTTTTGATGAAGATTATATAGTAAGAGAAATTAATTATAAAGAAGGCTCATACCTTTTACTCCCACGCGAAGAATTATTGAATAAAAGCATTGATAATTTACCTTTATCAAGTGTTCTTATTGAAAAGACAAAAGTATCTCTGGAAAAGGTTTTTAAGACTGGAGAATCGGTGCAATATGAGTATTCTTTGGGCGAAGGAAACGATGAGCATTTTTTCGAATGTAGAATGATTTCTGGAGAGAAGCAAGTGATATCAATAATCAGAGATGTAACTGATATTATACAAAGAGAAAAGAAAGTTATTGATAAGAAGGAAAAATATAGAAACCTTCTTGAAGATATTCCGCAAGCTATTGTTGAAGTTAGTATAGATGGTACAATTTTGTATAAAAATCAACAGTATATTGATTTTCTTAAAAAAGCATCTATTACTAATAGGGAGAATCTAAAAGACATTTTAGGCTTAGAAGTTTTTGATCTATTAATGCATAATTTTAATAATGGTATTGGCAAAAATATTGTTTTGCCTTTTGGTCGCTTCTTTATTGAGTTTAGAATAAGCAAAAGTAATCAAAGAGAAAACAGCAATGCTTATTTGATTTTATTAAACGATGTTAGCGAAAATGAACTCAACAAAAGAGCTCTGCAAGAAAGTAAAGATAATTACGAAATTCTTGTAGAAACTTCTCCCAATGGTATTATTATTCGCGATTTTGATAATGTATATTACGCAAACAAAAAGGCAAAGGAAATATTTAATGTTAAAGATATTAATACGCTTGATTTTGCAGAGTACTTTTCGCCAGATGATCTGATTGCGTTTAAGGGCCGTTTATCGGCTGTTAAAAACGGAATTGAAGTTGCATATAAAGAGTTTCATGTAATTCATCCCGATCGCAGTGAAATGATTATTGAAACGAAACCGGTTTTTATTCAATATAAAGGTAAAGCTGCATTTCAAATTGTTTTTCGTGACATCTCTTTACAGAAAAAATTACAAGAAGAACGATTTGAAAAGCAATTGATGTTTGAAACAAATCGAAATTTACGCAACGAAATAGACAACAGGCTAATTATTGAGGATGAATTGCGAAATTCGCTCGACCAAAACAAGCTTTTATTAAAGGAAATTCATCATCGTATTAAAAACAACTTCCAGGTCATTTCTTCTTTGATAAATTTCACGGCTAAAAATTACTCAGATCCCTTATTGAATAATAGTTTTAGCAATATTAACTCTAGGATAAAATCGATGGCTATTGTTCATGATTTTTTCTATAAAAGTGAAGATTTCAGTTCGGTTCTAATTAGCGTGTATTTACGTAAAATTCATAGCGAATTTTTACGCGAAAGTGGCATGAATGGCGGGTTAGATATAGTTCGGTTTAAGTCAAATGTAGATGAATTATGTGTGGGTTTAGACGATGCAATAACCATAGGGCTCATATTCAGCGAGTTAATGGTGGTTTGTAAATATGTACATGAAAATTTTACAAATAAATATTGTAATTTTGTTGAACTTAAACAGATTGATAAGCAGTGGCTTGAATTGTGTATGAATTTTTCTGGACAAAACGAGAATCTGAAATTGGATTTTAATAATAAAATAGATTTCAGTTTATTGGAGGTTCTAATTGCACAACTAAATGGAATAATTGAGAAAGATTCAGGCATCTGCCAATTGCGTTTGAAAATGGAATTAACTAAAAAACTATAATTATGAGTAAAATCAAAGTTTTGATTGTTGAAGATGAGAGCATTGTGGCAAAAGATATTCAGAATATCTTGAATGGTCTTGGTTACAGTGTGGTTTCTATTGTATCTTCGGGAGAAAAAGCATTGAGTGAAGTTGAAAAACATATGCCAAATCTTGTGTTAATGGATATTATGCTTAAGGGTGATATGACTGGTATTCAATCAGCAGAAATCATACGTGAGAGATATGATATACCTGTTGTTTTTCTAACTGCTTATGCGGATGAAAACACCATTGAAAAAGCAAAATCTGCTATTCCTTATGGATATATTATTAAGCCTTTCAAAGAAAAAGAGCTTGAAACCACTATTGAAATGGCCATTAATAAGCATATGGCCGATATGGAGCTTAAGAAAGAGCGTGATCTTTTGCATTCTATTGTAGTTAATAAGGATGAAAAAGACAGTATATTTGTTCGTGCCGATTATAGATTAAACAAGGTAAATTTTGCTGATATTTTCTTTGTTGAAGCATTAAAAGATTATGTGGTAATTAATACCAGTGATAATATTTATACTACGCACACTACAATGAAAGAAATGATGCGTATTTTGCCAGAAAAAGATTTTGTTAGAGTGCATCGTTCATACATTGTACGTCTCGACAAAATTTTCTCTATTAAATATCCGGATTTAGTTATTGAAGGCAAAATGAAGGTTATTCCGATCGGGGGATTATACCGAAAAGAGCTCTTCTCTCGCCTCAATCTTATTTAAAGAAACCCCGAAAGGGGTTTTTTTGTTGGAAAACTTGTATTTTTACGAATAAATTAGATGTTCGCCAATTTGAGCTATGGAAAAAAGAAAACCAAACACAGACAAGAAAAAATCTTTTTCGCGACCAAACCTTAAGCAAAAGGGTAGGGGAGATCGTGTAGAAAGAAATAAAGATTCTGGTGAAATACGCAACCCAAAACAAAAGGGTCGGGGTGATCGTGTCGATCGCAAGGAAGATTTTAGTGAAGTTCGCAACCCAAAGCAGAAAGGTAGGGGAGATCGCTATGAACGAAATATAGATTCTAATGAAGTACGTAATCCAAAGCAGAAAGGAAGAGCAGAACGCATAGAGCGCAATATAGATTCTGGTGAAGCTCGCAACCCAAGACAGAAAAGGGAGGATCGCGTAGAAAACAAAGTAGATTCTAGTAAAGTTCGCTATTCAAAGCAAAAGAGTAAAGGAAAGCGCATAGAACAAAAGGAAGATTCTGGTGATATTCGTCTGAATAAATATATTGCAAACAGTGGTATTTGCTCAAGACGAGACGCCGATATACTCATTGGCAGCGGTGCCGTAAAAGTTAATGGCGAGATTGTTACTGAAATGGGTTATAAAGTGAGTCGAAAAGACACCGTTAATGTTCAAGGAAAAACCATTAAACCGGAAAAGCCTCAATATCTTCTATTGAATAAACCTAAAGATTATCTAACTACTACTCGCGATCCTCAAAACCGTAAAACGGTAATGGAACTCATTAGAGGAGCATGTAAAGAACGGGTTTTTCCCGTTGGACGATTGGATAGAAATACTACAGGTCTATTGCTTTTCACCAATGATGGTGATTTGGCAAGAAAATTAATGCACCCTAAGCATAAGATTAAAAAAGTATATCATGTAACTTTAGATAGGAACCTTGATAGAAAAGACATGCTTGAAATTGCTGCTGGACCAGATCTTGATGGTGAGCGAATTGCTGTTGATGCCATTGGTTGGAAAGCTGAAGGTAAAAAGAATGAAATAGAAATTCATTTGCATAGTGGTCAATATCACGTAGTTAGACGTATTTTTGAAAAATTCACTTATAAAGTAAACCGTCTCGATCGTGTGAAATACGGACCATTAACGAAGAAAGAACTACAAAGAGGAAAATGGCGCTTTCTGAAAGATGAAGAAATTAATATTTTGCACAGATTATAAAAAACACTGTTATGATAAATAATATTGAGAGTTTGTGGTCGGAGAAAGTAAACTCCATGAAAAAATCAGTAATTCGAGAATTACTTAAACTTACGCAAAAAGAAGGTATTATATCATTTGCTGGGGGCTTACCAGATCCTGCTCTTTTTCCAGTGGATGATCTTTCAAAATGCACAGAATATGTATTACAAACACATGGCTCAAAAGCTTTACAATATGGCTTAACAGAGGGAGATCTAGGTCTTAGAAAAGAGTTGGCTACCCGATATAGGCAAATTGAAGGGCTTAATATTGATGAAAACAATATTGTTATCACTACGGCGTCTCAACAAGGTCTCGATTTGGTTGGTCGTGTTTTTCTCGATAAAGGAGATGTGGTCATGTGTGCTTTACCATCTTATTTGGGCGGAATTAATGCTTTTAGTAGCTATGGTGCTGAAATTAAAGGTGTGAAGCTTGACGAAAATGGCATGTCTGCTACTGCTTTGGACGATGAAATTAATAAAACAAAAGCAGAAGGAAAGAAAGTAAAATTTATTTATCTCGTTCCTGATTTTCAAAATCCAGCAGGTATTACGATGAATAGACAGCGCCGACTTGATATATTGGATATTGCGTATAAACATAATTTGCCCATTATTGAAGACAGTCCATATAGGGAGGTTCGTTTTGATGGAGAACCTCAGGAAATGTTTCAGTCTCTCGATAAAAAAGGTTTTGTAATTACTCTGGGATCCTTATCTAAAGTATTGGCTCCAGGATTTAGAATTGGATGGGCAATGGGTGACCCAATATTTCTTGATAAAATTGTTACTGTTAAACAGGTTGCCGATCTATGTAGCTCATCATTTGTGCAAATGATAGCTGCTGAGTATTTTAGACAAGGGTATTATGCTGAGAATATTAAGAAGATAATTAAAGCATATCGAGAAAAACGCGATGCTATGTTGGGCGCACTTGAAGAATTTATGCCCGAAGGAGTTACTTGGACTCATCCCGAAGGAGGCTTATTTTTATTTGTGATATTGCCCAAAAACATGAATAGTGAAGCATTGTTTGAAAAAGCGATTGAAAGGAATGTAGCTTTTGTAATTGGTAATGTTTTTCATTGTGATAATAGTGGAAAAAATACTATGCGTATCAATTTTTCGTTTTCTAGTATTGAAGACAATATTGAAGGCGTGCGTCGCCTTAGTGAAGTAATAAAAGAAATGATGTAAATGAGTAAAATAGGATTGAAGCCTTGGCAACATTTCCTTGTGTTGGGCATAATGGCTGCCTTAGTGGTATTATTTATCATTGGTAACCTAAATAGAGGGGAAAAAAAAACTAATGATTCTGGACAAATGTTTGGCCGGTTTGATTTGGAGTATCATAACGCAGACTCTGTAATGCGCCTGTTTTATCCCGGAACCATTATTAGTGATTCCATTAGGTATGAAGAAATACATGGAAGTACAAGTGGATTTGTTATTCAGATATTTTTAGTAGGTAAAGAATGTGATTATGTCTTGAAATTAGATAGCAGAGATACCGAAATTTTGCCGGAAAGGGGAGACACCATGGTTTTCACTAATTTTTATTTTTCAGAACGAATATTTTCTATTTTTACTTTAAGCCTAGAGTCAAGGGTGGCATTAAATCATAGTAGTTATATGACTGATTATCTGGAGTTTTCAAATTACTATACTAATATTATGTGCACAAGGAAGGATTCCTGCATCAGTATAAAGGGTGTTATAGCGGCATCAGCATTTATTGTTAATCCTATGGTTGATGATGATGAACTTTATATTAATGGTTTTTTCAGGGCAGATAGTATTCCAATTGGAAAAAGAACGGTGAATTAAATGATATGAGTGAAATACAATGGCTAGAAAATGAATTAAATCGTTTTGCACGGAAATATTATTTGAATATTTTTTTGCAAAGGCTGGCCTTGTTTGTACTATTTGCTTTCTCATTAGTGTTTCTTGCTTCATATATTGAATATGCATTTTGGATGGGCTCTGGCGCCCGTAGAGCGATTTTCTTTTCGGGGACGGGGCTTTTACTGCTTTTCTTTATTCGGTTTCTTAGCGGGCCTCTTATTGAGTTTGTCGGTTTTCGAAAATCTTTAAGTGATCGCGATTTTGCCCTCATTATTGGAAAGCACTTTTCAGATATTGACGACAAAATTCTTAATACACTTGAGCTTAATAGTGACGAAAAATTGGCGTATAGTCGAGATTTGATTTTGGCTAGTATTCAACAAAAAATTTCTCATATTAGATTGAAGGATTTCAAATTTGCCTTGAATAGAAAAAAGACTTTGAGGAGAATGCCATATCTCTTTGTTCCGCTTATTCTTTTCGTAATTATGTCTTTTTCATTGCCCGATTTATTAATTGATCCACTAAAAAGAATCAGTAATTTTTCTGAAGAATATAGTAAACCCACTCCATTTGAGTTTATTATTCTGAACTCTTCAATGTCTGTTGCGCAAAATAGTGATTTTGAACTCCAAGTAAGATTAAAAGGAAATGAAATACCAGAAGAATTGTTTGTAGAATATAATTCTGTTCAAAAGCGCATGTCACTTAACGAGAATAATGTATTCGTATATAGATTTAACAATATAAAAGATAATGTTGAATTTAGGTTATCAGCTGATTCATATTACTCTGATTCTTATAGTATAGATGTATATAAAAAGCCGGTTATTGTACAGTATAATCTTAAGTGTACGTATCCGGCATATACCGGAAAACAACAAGAAGTCTTTAGTAATGTTTCTCAAGTTGTAGTTCCACGTGGAACAAATATCTCTATAAGTGTCCTAACAAGGGATGCAGATAATTTGCATGTTTTTTCTGATTCTATTGAATGGAAGGCAAAAAGAAATGATAGATATTGGAATATTGCTCGTAGTTTTCTAACCAGTACTTCAATAACTATGTTTACCAGCAATGCCAGAATTACAGCTTCCGATTCTCTCGATTTTAATATTGAAGTATTGCCAGATGAATATCCTAAAATACATGTAGATGAGAATGTTGATTCTATGGCTTTTATGTATCGCTATTTCAATGGAAGTATTTCTGATGATTATGGGCTTACTAAATTGGAATTTGTTTATCGATTAAACAGAGAAAAATTTGTGAAAGACACGCTTATATCCATTGCTATTGACCCAATGTATAATGAGCAGGAATTTTATAATGCTTTCGATTTTTCTGTTTTGGGGTTAAAGCCAGGCGATCGTCTTGAGTATTTTTTCAGAGTATATGACAATGATGCTGTAAGTGGTGCCAAGTCTTCAAAATCTCGTGTTTTTGTGTTCAATATGCCTAATGAGGATGAAATAGATAAGTATATTGATCAAAAGGCCGATCAGATGGAAAATGAATTAAGTCAATTATATAATGATGCGGCGTCTGTTCAAAAGGAAATGGAAAAACTACTTAATGATCTGAAATACAAAAACAAATTTAGCTGGGAAGAAAAGGAACGAATTGCCAATGTTTTAGAAAAGGAAAAGGATATAGAAGAAAGATTAAATAAAGTTAATCAGGAAAACAAAAGTCAATTGCAATTGGAAGAGCAATTTGGAAAAAACAACAAAGATTTATATGAAAAACAACGTCAGATTAATGAGCTGATGGAGGATGTAATGTCGGACGAACTGCGCGAAATGCTTAATCAACTCGAAGAATTAATGAAACTCGAGGACAAGAATTTAAAGCAAAATCTTGAACAAATGCAGAAGGATAATGAAGACATGCTGCAAAATATGGATAGAACCATCGAGTTATATAAGCACTTAAAAGCTGAAAAGGATTTGGAAGAATTGATACAGGATTTAGATAAGTTGGGGCAAAAAGAAATTGAAGAAAGCCAATCCGATTCAGAAGAATTGCGTTCAGAAAAGCAAGAAGAACTTAATGATCAATTTGATAAATTGCAAGAAGCAGTAGATAGCTTAAATGCATTGAATAAAGATTTAGAAGATCCGTTTAATTTGGATGGTTTAGAGGAGAAGATGCAGAAAATTGATAGTACAATGCAGGAAGCTTCTGATCAGCTTGAAAAAGGTAAAATGAAAAAGGGAAGCAGTTCGCAAAAAAGTGCAGGGGAACAAATGCAGGAATTATCTGAGCAATTGAGCGCAATGAAAATGCAAATGGAGAAAGAAAACTTAGGTGAAGACATTCAGGTGGTAAGAGAAATACTTGAAAATTTAATACAAACCAGTTTCGACCAAGAAGCATTGATGAAATCTTTATTGAATACTCGTACAGCAGATCCTAAATATCTCGAATTAATTAGAAAGCAGAAATTAATTAATGATAATTTTATTGTTATTCGAGATTCACTTGTTGCTATTGGAAAACGTCAGCCAATGGTAAAAAACGTGATTAATGAGGAGTTGAATAAAATCATGTATCATGGAGAAAAGGGAATGGATTTTATACAGAAACGACAAACTGTTGGTGCTGGTACCGAACAACAATTTTCATTGATGTCAATGAATAATTTGGCGTTGCTTTTGGCAGATGCTTTGAAAGAAATGCAGAATTCTATGAATCAGCAGATGAAAAGTAATGGTTCTTCTCAATGTAAAAATAGTGGAAATAATCCTGGTGATAAATCAGGTAAAAAGCCTGGTGAAAAGCCTAGTGCAAAATCAATGCGCGAGTTACAAGAACAATTGAATCAGCAAATGGAAGCCTTGCAAAAGCAAATGCAAGAGGGTGGAGGTAGTACGCCCGGAATGAGCGAGAAATTAGCGAAAATGGCTGCGCAGCAAGAAATGATTCGTAAAGCGCTGCAGGAATATCAGCAGCAATTGAATAGTGAACAGGCAGGAAGTGGTTCGCCATTAAACAAGCCCATAGAAGACATGGAAAAAACGGAAGAGGATTTGGTGAATAAAAACCTCAACCTTGAAACTCTTCAAAGACAGAAAGAAATATTAACAAGATTATTGGAATCTGAAAAGGCTGAAATGGAGCGGGATTTGGATGAAAAGAGAGAAAGTAATGAAGCAAATTTTATCAACAATGGTAACCCTGTGCAGTTTTTTAAGTATAACAGTCTTAAAAGGAGGAATGGCACGGAACTCTTGAAAACGGTTCCGCCAAATTTAAACCCATTTTACAAACAAAAGGTATCGGAATATCTGTATAAACTGAAATGAAATGAAGCGTTTGATTGAAACAGTTTTACTCAAGACCCACCAGGAGGAAGTTCATAAAATTGAGCAGTTTGCAGAAAGAATTGCAGACGAATATAATATAGGCGATACATATTTTGCCAATATTCTTGTTTCTTTAAGTGAAGCTTTTAATAATGCTCTTGTGCATGGAAATAAATACGATGGAAATAAAAGCATTAAACTTGATTTTTTCATGAGTAATAAAGAGATGATTTTTACCATGAAAGACGAAGGATATGGTTTTGATATCAGTATTATTAAGGATGAAACTCATATGGTAGGTCGTGGTTTAATGATGATTCGACATGCTAGCGATGGTGTAGAATTTAGCGATGGTGGTCGATGTATTGAAATGCGTTTTGATACCGCATCTTTTAACGAGTCTTTAGCCATGAAGCGAAGCGCTGCTTTAGAGCAGACTGAAACAAAGGTTAAAAAGAATGTACAATGACAGAACTCTTTCTTGAGTACTTAGATTTAAATACATTCTTTCCCGGTTTTGATAAAAATGAAATGAGAAATCTCTTGGCTCTGTTGGCAGATGATTTTCATATTAGCTCAGGCAAAATTCAGGTTTCTGTTGTTTCAGAAAACGAATTGCGGAAAATGAATGAAGAATATCTTCAGCACGAAGATTACACAGATATTATTACCTTTGATTATTCGTCTGATAAAATTCTTGTTGGCGATCTTTTTATTAGTGGAAATCGCTGTATTGAGAATGCGGAATTACATAAAACAAGTGCGGAAAATGAATTAAAAAGATATATCATTCATGGTGTTTTGCATTTATGCGGAATGGATGATAAAACAGATGAATTGCGACTTGCAATGAGAGAACGAGAAAATTATTATCTGGGCAAAATTTAATGTTTCACGTGGAACAATGGACATTTTTCAAAAATATGATATTATAGTTGTAGGTGGTGGTCATGCCGGTTGTGAAGCAGCAGCTGCTGCAGCAAAACAAGGGTCGAAAACATTACTTATTTCCCAAGACTTAAATGCATTAGCTCGCTTGTCTTGCAATCCTTCTATTGGTGGAATTGCAAAAGGACAAATTGTGCGCGAAATTGATGCACTTGGTGGATATACGGGCATTGTTGCTGATAAAAGTATGATACAATTTCGTATGCTCAATAGATCAAAGGGGCCAGCAATGTGGAGTCCTCGTACGCAAAACGATAGGGTATTGTATAGCATAGAATGGCGCAATATTTTGGAAGATATTCCAAATTTGATATTATGGCGAGATGAGGTAATTGGTATAGATGTTGAAAATGAAAAAATCACATCTGTAAACACAAAGTTGGGTTTAAAAATACATGCAGACGCTGTTGTCATTACTGCTGGAACATTTCTGGATGGCAAAATTTATATTGGAGAGCATATTGTAGAAGGTGGAAGAATAGGGGAACCCGCTGCAAAAGGATTAACTCAAGAATTGGTAGAACATGGCATAGAAACTGCTAAACTTAAAACTGGTACTCCGGTTAGAGTAGATGGAAGATCTATCGATTTTAGCGTATTGGTTGAGCAGCCTGGCGATGAAACTCCTGAGAAATTTTCCTATGGCGACACAGAGCCGTTAAAAGAACAGCGTTCGTGTTGGCTTGCCTATACAAACGATGAAGTTCATGATATCTTACGTACGGGTTTCGATTTGTCGCCATTGTTTACAGGTGTAATCCATGGTACGGGTCCGAGATATTGCCCTTCAATTGAAGATAAAATTGAACGTTTTTCAGATAAGGATAAACATCAGCTTTTTGTAGAACCCGAAGGATGGAATACCTACGAGTATTATATCAATGGGTTTAGCTCCTCTTTGCCGCTCAATGTTCAATATGAGGCTTTGAAAACTATTCCTGGTTTTGAAAATGCAATTATCATGCAACCGGGCTATGCTATAGAGTATGATTATTTTCCGCCAACGCAATTAAGGGCCGACTTAATGTCTAAAAATATTGAGAACTTGTTTTTTGCGGGGCAGGTAAATGGAACAACCGGTTATGAGGAAGCTGCAGCTCAAGGGTTAATGGCTGGTATTAATGCACATCGTAAAATTAATAATGAAGATGGTTTTATCCTCGGACGGGCTGATGCATATATTGGTGTTCTTATTGACGATCTTGTTACAAAAGGCGTAGATGAGCCATATCGTATGTTTACGTCAAGAGCAGAATACCGGTTGTTATTACGCCAGGATAATGCCGATATAAGATTGGTTAAATTTGCTGAGAAATATAACTTGCTTGAAAAAAATAGATTAATCAAAGTTCATGGTAAACAAAAATTTATTGAGGAGGCATCAAAATATTTTAATAATACCAGTATTGAACCAAATGATATTAATGATTATTTGAAAACAGAAAATAGTGCTGAAATAAAACAAAAACAACGCATTATTAATATCATTCTTAGACCAGAAATATCATTAAAAAAATTACTGACTCAATTAAATGTTCCGGAAATTATTTTTTCTAAAGAGAACGAAGAGTTTTTAGATACTCTCGAAATTGAATTGAAATACAAAAATTATATTGAGCGGGAAAAGGATTTTGCGGGAAAATTAGAGAAGTTTGATAATGTTAAGCTTCCAAAAGATCTTGATTATTTTTCTTTTAATAATATTTCATACGAAGCAAGAGAAAAACTTCAAAAGATAAAACCTGAAAATCTTGCTCAAGCATCTAGAATTTCTGGCGTTTCTCCTGCAGATATTGCAGTCATTTTAGGAACGCTTAAATCAAACTAGTTGATATACAATAACATAGGGGTTGTGGCTTATTTTAAGCAATTCTCAGCACACTTGCTGTGTCGATAAGAAAAATGTATACCACTCCTTTAATCGTGCCGTAGCTGCCATAATTTAAGGTCAGTCCTCTAGCCCTTTATTAATGCGATATTTCAGTGTTTTAATATAAAGAATTTATTTTTTCGTATTTTTATAAAAAAAAGATGAAAAAGAATTTTTTAGTATTGGGTGTGTTTTTGGTTTTCCCTTTTTTGCTTTTTGCACAAATGGAGTTTTTGCGTCACGACGGATATTATTCTTTTCAAGATAAAGCCGGTGGAAAAACCATAAATTTTTTTATTGAAGAAACAGGAAATTCTTTTTGGGTAGATGGACCTGAAAAAATTCACGCGAATCCAAATTGGTTTCATAATCAAAATGTAAATAAATCTAGCGTCGTAATTAAGAAGAATAAAATTCAGGTGAATATTAAACAACCCAATAATATTGAATTGATAGGCAAAGGTAAAATATGGTATGGGGAAATTAAATTAAAATTGAAATATTACAGAGGAAAGGAAAAAATAAACACACAATGGTTGAATTTGATTTTTGTCCCGTTTGAGGAATAAAAAGCAACAATTAAAAATGTTAATAATTTGGAATATTATCGTTGTAAATATTCTTCTCCTTGCATATTGATCAAAATTCCTCCAAAAACATTCAGGTACGATTTTGATATATTTTGCACATTTTCATTTCTTAATACAGTTCCGAGTCTGAGCCAAATATGCTGATCAGAAATTTGCAATTTATATCTCGCTTCAAAAGATGTATGAAATACTTTCACGTGAATTCCTTGTCCTACTACATTTCCATAATACGCTACAGGAATATTGTTTCCACGTGGAGAATCGAATGTGCTTAGCAAAATATTTTGTCCGTAATGCGATACAGGCGTATCATAACCAGTTCTCTTATAGAAAGTGTGAGAAATGAAATGCCAACTTTCATTTTGATAATCTAAACGAAGTAAAATCTCATAGAAATTGGCTCCAAAAGGGTGTGCAAGTGGCTGATTATTATTTGAATAGCTATTTAATGGATTTACGTGCGAATAGGTGTAAGGCCGTACAAAATTGAATTCTGAAACAGCGCTTAACCCTTCAATTCCTGCAATATCAAAGCTTTTTACTCCAAGTTGAAAAGCTTGTTTGTTTACCCAGGCGCCATATGGAATTGAAGTGTCATTGGGATGAAGCGTATGTTTTGCCCAATTCTTCATTTCCTCAATAAAAAACTCATCCAATAAAACTTGTGTGTAAACGGTAGTTTTCTTTCCGGCTCTGAAAGACAGTCCGCCACCAAGCAGCATATTATCCGGTGAACCAATGGCAAATTCAGCTGGGCGGAAGAACAGAATCGGGTTAAGATAGGTCCATTCCATCCCTCTGGGCCGTATTGAATCAGCATTTTGCCAAGTAACAGATTCAAAAAATGACAAATTCCATCGTTTCAAAAAATTCCAGCTTAGATAATGTATGGCTGAATATTTCTTTTGACCAACAGCCGTATAATCTTGCTGCATAGCCTGTAAGCGATACAGATATTGCACTTTGCCAAGATCCATTTTCAGACTAAGGTGTGGAGTGTTTACACCCTGATCACTTATAAATAAAGACCTATAGCCTTCTCCCAAAAAGACTTTGCTGTTTCCGGCATGCAAGCTGAAAACCTTTGATAATTGATAGGAAATATCCATATTGGGCGAAAGCAACTTGGAATGATCCGCACTTTTTAAAAGATTAGAAGTTCCCAGAAAATAGGCCGCAGTATCGTATTGAGCAGCGATGTATGATGGAAAATCAAGTGCTGAACCGAGTAATGATGCTGAAATTCTTAGATTATTGATTTCTGAATATTGTAGTCCAAAACCTGCGCTAATATTATAAGGCATGGTGTTTTCAGAAAGTTCAGAATACAGCGTAGTTTCCATTATCGGCGCAATATATAGCGAATTGCTTTCTCCACAAAAAGACAAGTTTTCAGGATTTTCAAAACCATAAAGCCTCAAAGAACTATGAGTAAGAGAATCACTAGCCATCATTTCAGGAGCCAGAAGTGGAAAATAGCTCTGGGCAAATGCGGTTGAAACCGACAGGAGTAATATGGTAATAAATATTCTCATTTAAAAATAATCGTAGTTCCGGTTTCTAATTTTATGTCTGAGACCAATACTAAAAAAGGTGCTTTTCTCTGAAAATGAAGGGTTTGAAGCTTGATAATTTCGTATGGCTGCGCTTCCAAATACTTGTAGATTGGTTTGTGGATTAATGATATAAGCTGCTTCCAGCTGTAAGTGTGTTACTGTGGATGGCTTGAAAAATGGCCCGAAAATTCCGCTCGCATCACCGGCATCAAAATCAAGACCATAATAACTGTCTCCAAAGGGAAGATTTAGTCCGTTGAGTTGTGAGATATGAAAGTTGCCGACAAATCGTTTATATGAAATCTGCCCACGCACAATCCATTCGGTAAACTGCTGTCCGTATGGGTGCCCCAATGGCTGATCCATGTGGGTCATGGTGGTCCAGTATGAATCTGAAGTATATGCGTTGTCTGTGGCCAGATTATATTCTGCCTGAAGAAAACTATTCTCTACGCCAAGAGGCTTATCCCATTTCAAACCCAATTGCATTGCGCCTTGCAGCCCGTCGTATTCTTTCAGATCTTTAAGCCTGATTTCATCTCCCATGAATTGTCCGAAAAAGAAAATTCCATTATGAAGCCTAAGATTAAACATTAGGGTATTGATTACGTGATGAGGACCATTTTTTTCATAAAGTAAAGATCTTACAAAGGGAATTGGTACCAGCGAAACAGGATAAAAAGAGGCTTTACTACTGTCCCATGGCATAAATACAGTGTTTTCTGCCCATGAAAGATTGAGAAAATTTGTAGGACTCCAGCTTAGATGAGTCATAGAGAACCATTTGGGTTGATAGGCACCCGATTCTGCACGTGGAACATGGTTTGTACCGTTCACATCTGGATTGCGCAACGATGCAACCACATGGCTTATGGCCCAGGAATCATGGGCATAGTGGTGGCTCATGAATGTATAGGCGTGAGAAGCGTCGGAAAGCACAAATGAGCGGTAGCCTTCTCCGATATGAAGTCGGTCGTAACCCATTCGCATGGCATAGCTTTCGGATGGTTGCCACATAAATTGGCTGAAAACCATTCCATAATCGAAACCGTTATCACCAAAGGGTTTTGCACGTACTATTCCGGGCATAATTTCAAAAGAATCGACACGATTTGAAATATAGACCGGTAAAATTGCTTGATTTTCGTAGAACTCGGTTCGGAACGTAAATTTCTCTTCAATCTGACCATTTACGATCACGCCACGTGTGTTTTGGCTAAGGGTTCTGTCTCCATCTTTGCCATATTGAAGATCAATAACCGGGTCAATTCTGATATCGTAATCTTCGTCTTTCCACGTGAAAAGGATTTCTTCAAAAGCTTTCCGATAGAGCCATGAATGGGAGGACTTTAGCGTAATCTCTTTATGTATAATTTGTGGATATATTCCGGGAATATGGCTGGGCGAGATGCTATCAAAGCGAATAGGCAAGACATCGCGTTCCGCTTCAGTACTGAAAATTTGAGCTTTCAGAGGCAGAATAGAGATAAGTAAAATAATAGCAAGCCAAAATCTCATATATATAGGTCTTCAGGGTAAAAATACGATTTTTTTAATATGTGGGAGTTTCTTGAGAGTGGTTTTTATAATATTACAATACAT
>JAFGWG010000059.1 GCA_016937255.1 Bacteroidales bacterium | reverse complement strand
AGCAATACAAATTTGGTGATAGCGGATTCTTTATGTATTTTTAGTAATAATACCTGCATTTCTCTTTAAAATTCAATTCCAATTGTGAACCCATGTAATATCATTTTTTTTCGTAGGTTTGTCGATAGTAAATAACTATTTAATTAAGACTTTTATCTATGCGTTTTTCAATTAAATCGCTCTTCTTTCCGGTTCTAATGATGCTGAATTTATTTGCATTCTCTGGTTCCGGAAAAATAGATTTTGTAGAATGCTCAGTCGATCTACAAGAAGATGGCAAATGTGTTATCGGTTACACGGTTCGCTATCGCGTAATTTCAGGTGAGCTGCACGGCTTTTATTTCGGAGGACAGGATAAATTGCATATTACTGCATTTTCTGATAAATCTTATGCTGTTGACGCTGCCGGTAATTCGTATGATCTGGATATCTCATTGGTTTCCGGCGATAAATACGATATAATTCTTGCAGATGGACAAGGTGTGAGTAGTGGATACGTTACCTATATTTTCTGGTTTGAGAGCGATATGTCAGAGGCCGGATATATTGATACAACAACATCAACAGAAGGGCAGAAACTCGTCGTTTTCAATTGGGCGCCTACCATTTGGGATTACGACGGAAATAATATGGAGCATTATTCCATGGAAATACTTTTTCCGTTTTATCCTGATTTTACTACTAATGTGCGAGAAACGGTTTATGCACAGAACTTGGTGCTTACGGAAAAATGGATGAATTCTGCGTATAAAATCGATTATCAGATTCATGAGTCAGGACGCCTGATGATGCTGGTGTATAAAGAAAAACCGGGTCCCAATTATTCGCTTAGTGTACAAATCTATCTGCCTGAAGAGTGGTTTAGTCCTCGTGATTTTGCAGAGCAAGATTCTTTTGTTGAGGATATTTATAGTGAAGATTACAATGACGATTATGATTACCGTTCTATAATTCAAGGGTCTCCAGTATTATTCATTGGACTGGCTATTTTGCTGCTTATTCTCTTTGCTTTGTATATCATTTTTAAAGGTAAGGCACTGAATAAAGCCAAAGATACAGCTGAAAATATTGGTTGGGAAAACCTCGATTGGACTCCTCCAAAAGTGGAGCTTTCTACTTTTCAGGTGCCTGGAAAAGTGTGTGAAAATCTCGATTTTCTTGAGATTGCATTTTATATGGAAATTCCAATTAAACGAATCTTTAGCTCAATTCTAACGGCATTCGAGCAGCAGAAATATCTGCAAGTGTTCAATATGGATCCGCTTCAGGTGAAAATTCTGGATACTCCAAAATCTTTTGAGTCTGTATATGAGAAAATGTTCTTCGAAGCCATTGCAGATGATGAGTATTTCTCGCAAGAAGAACTACAAGCAATAATGAATAAAGCTATTGCTAATATTCGTGAAAAAGCCTGGGATGCAGATGTGGACGCCACAAAAGCTTATTACCAGGATTTAATGAGCCGCTATCAGGAAAAGCTGGGTCGCGACGGGGCGTCTGAACGGGTGAATGTGAGTGAAAAGGATGAGATTTACGATGAATGGTTCAATTATTATTATTTCCATCATCATTATTTTAATTTCAATCTTTTTGACCGCGATCCAATTATTTATGAGCATAGTTTCCCAATCAACGATGATCATGTGGTTTATAAAGATATTCATTCAGATATTATTCCCGATCTCAATGTTTGCCATGCAGCATGTCACGATGCTTGCCATTCAGCCTGTCATAGTGCGTGTCATTCAGCCTGTCATTCAGCGTGTCATAGCGCGTGTCATTCAGCTTGTGTAAGTGGAGGATCACATTAATCATGATTAAGGATAATCGTTTTACATGGGTCGATGAGTTTATCTCAAATGTGAAACCTTACATTTTTGTAAGGGAAGAAGATTCTGTACTAATTAAACGACCGAATGTGGTGCAGAAACTCAATTCTATGGGGGCTGCCATTTTAAGGGAATTGCTGGATGGAAACAGTATCAACGATATTCTGCAAAAAATAAATCACGATGAGCAAAAAACCTCAGATGTTTTTCATTTCCTTACTGCTGTGCGCGAATCGCTGGACGATGTTCTTGATATTTATACATTGAATCCTGCGGTAGAAAAGAAACCTTTGAAAGCACCTTTTACCACTTTGCCGGTTTTAAGCGAATTGGCCATAACCTATCGATGCAATTTTCGCTGCTCTTTCTGCTATGCAGGAATAAATTGTACGCGAGATGCTGCTAGTAAGGATTTATCGACCAAAGAACTGAAAAAACTTATTTATAAAATCCGTTACGAAGCTCAGGTGCCCAGCATTAGTTTTACCGGAGGGGAACCTACCTTGCGAAAAGATCTTTCGGAGTTAATCGCATATGCCAAAGAAATGGACATGCGGGTTAATCTGATTTCCAACGGCTATCTTATTGATGAAAAACTGGCTAAAGTCATGAAAGAAGCGGGTTTAGATTCAGCGCAATTGAGTATTGAAGGTGTTACTGCGAATATTCACGAGAAGATTACAGGTGTTAAAGGGTCTTTTACTCAGCTTCTGAAAGCTGTAAAACATTTGGAAAACGCAAAAATCAGAGTTCATACCAATACCACTTTGTCTCTTGAAAATGTTGATGAAGCTGTTCAGTTGCCGAAATTTCTTAAGGATTTGGGCATGGAGCGTTTCAGTATGAATCTGGTTATTCCAACGGGTTCTGCAAAGGAACACGCAAAGATATTATTGCCATATTCAAAAGCAGGAAAGATTGTTTCTGAGATTTATGAAAAATCTAAGAAGCTTGATATTGAATTTATGTGGTATTCGCCACTGCCTTTGTGCATGTTTAATACCATTACGGCAGGGCTCGGCAATAAAGGTTGCGCTGCTTGTGACGGTTTGCTTTCTGTTGATCCCGAAGGAAATATAATTCCATGCGCATCGTGGGATGAATCGATGGGAAATTTACTCCATAATGATTTTGAAAGCATCTGGCATACCGACCGCTCAAGTTTTATTAGAAACAAAATGGAAACTCACCCATTGTGCAGAGAGTGTGATAGTTTTCATTCCTGCCAGGGCGCGTGTCCTTTGTACTGGAATATGAACGGTTATGGAGAACTGGACACAATTTTTGAAAAGAATAAAGAATTAATGCATTAAAATATGAATCAGAATGTAAATTTTCACTTGTTTCCCAATTTGCCTCTTATCATTCGGCTGATAATTGCATTGGGTTTAATCAGTGCTGGAATAATATGGCAATTGCTGAGTGGTATGGCTTCTCCTGGATGGCTTCCGGTTTTGTTTGCATCAGTTTTGTTGATGTATAAAGGTGTGGATAAAAGGGTGATTAAGAATTCAATGTTTCATAATGCCGATTGGAAAAAGATTAATAAAGAGCAGGTGCAGCAGATTCTCGATACCAAAAGGAAACTGGGTAAATGGGATACATCTGTTTTTGAAAGCAGTGGCTGTCTTGGAGGAGGAATTCTAATTCTGCTTGTGGGTGCTTCTTTATTTTTGATTTTAGCCGGAGTCTCAAATCTCTATCTTATGTGTATAGGGATGGATATGCTTGTGCTTTTTGTTCCTCAATTTATTAGTGGAATGAAGCGTTTCGATCAATTGGTGAAGCCGGTACTCTATGCAAAACAAATGTTGGAAGCAGCAATTACACTTGAAATGATGTATCCGCAGGCGAAAATTGGTTATCTTGTTTTATTGGGAGTGAAAAAGCAATCAAATATTTCAATACCCAAAGAGGTTAAATTTAAAGCGACTTTCGAGAATGCAAAAGAGGAATTTCTCGGCTTGTATGGGCAGATTTCAATTAATATTATAGGCTCTAATATGTATCCATATTTTTATACGGTACAGGTTTATAAAAAAGGCTTCGGGCTGAAAAAGAAGATGGAGAAGATTCAGATGACGGATAAGAATATAATTAAAGAATACACTGAAGAGGATGGGGTAGAGGTGATGATTATTCGTCAATACACCACTAAAACCAGTGGTTATCATACTAAACCGAAAAATGTGGAAAGAATATTGCACGAATCGGTGCGGGCATTTGAATTGCTGAATTAAGCCTTGCTGTCATCTCAACATTCGAGTGTGGGAGAGACCCTGAGCGATGATTAAAAATACAAAATTTCGTCATATAAAGCACTGTCGAAGCATGACTACAGATTAATGTATGTCACACTTCGACAGGCTCTCTAATTGACGAGGAATTTTATTGTTGTAAAACTAATTTACCTGATTGAATAACTCCACTATTATTGATTACCTTGAATAAATACAAGCCAGAAGGGAACATACTCATTTCAATGTTTGTGAGTCCTTGAGTAATGGGAATGTTTATTATTCTCTCTCCCAGAATATTATATATTATCAGTTCAGATGTCATTAATAGCGAAACATCATTTACAAAAATCGTAGTTGAATTGCTAACTGGATTTGGGTAAATTGTACATGCATCATTTAGTGCTTGCGGTGATGGAATGCTTAAAGTTGCACAATTACCTGGAATCATTTCTGCAGTTGCAGTGATAGCTGTTGTAGTTAACGCACCATTGGTTGTAAGAGCTCTTCCATTAAGTATAACGCCTGTGTTGATTGCACCCAAAGCTCCGTTATTACAGATTATTGTTCCGCAGAAAGTTGAATAATTGTTTATCGTTACAGCACCTTCAATCTTCCAATACACATTTTTTGCTTGTGCTCCGTTTATTAGACTCACTTTTGAATATGTGCTTGTAGTAAGCGCACCATTTATCTGGATAAGAAATACAGCATTTGGATTGCCTTGTGCATCGAGGAAAAGAGTATCCGTAAAGGTTGCGGCACCACCCATTAGGTAGGTATGTGGTGTAAGAACCAAGTTATTTCCAAATTGTGTTGGGTATAATAACTCAATATCATAAGGAAGTGAGTTCAGATAATTATATGCTACCAATAGGTCTGCTGCGCATTGTGCGGTAGAACCATCAGGAATAGGATGAATTGTACCATTTACCAATAAAGGATCATACCCTGTAGTTGAACCAACATTTGTTCCAACATCGCCAGTTAGATTGGTTGTGCCTGAGTTTGTTACTGCGCCATCAGTAGAAAAAATTGCATAGCAAGCGGCACCACCAAGATTCGGAGCTAATGGACCGTTTAGAATTGGACTCCCACAACCAATAGGAGTGTATGCCCGCACACCATCGATAGTTATTGCCCCTGCAATAGAGAGTGCTCTTCCTTCAAGTGTGTCGTTGGTATTCATTTCAATTGCTGCATTGTTGGCAATAATAGTTCCTTTCATTGAAGTTCCTGCAGCCATGCTTACTAAGCCTTCAACTTTCCAAAATACATTACAGGCCAATGCTCCATTAATTAATTTAACTTTCGAATCAGCATTTGTAGAAAATGGTGCACCTATTTGAAAAATAAATACAGCATTGGAGTCTCCTTCTGCATCTAAGGTGAGGTCTGCATTTAGTGTTGCTGCACTAGTAATTGAATATATACCTGCATAAAGAGTTTGTCCGTCTCCTAATAATGCAGCAGGAAATAGAGTTGGAATTGCACTGTTAAGTTGGCCGTATGCAATAAGTAAATCTGCTGCACACTGTATGCTTGAAGCATCTCCATCGTGCATAACACCATTTACATTTCCAAAAGCAGTACTGGAACCATTGTTTGTGCCAACATTTCCGGTAAGATGTGAAATGCCTGAATTACTTACAGCCCCATCAGTGGAAAAAAGGACGAAATCAGCTGCAGTTCCTAAATTAGGAGCCTGAGCAAAATTAATTGCCGGTAATAATAATAGCATAATTGGAAGTAATGCATAGCGTATTTGTTTCTTCATTTTTCTTGTATTTGTAGTGAATGAGTTTTCACATAACAAAGGTGAGGCGATTAATTTCGCATAGTATTACATAAATAATTATATAAGTTACATTATTCACATGTTTTTAGAAACAATTGTAGAATAATGGCTGATTATGATTTTGCGTAAGCTTTAGTCTCTATCCGCAAATGATGCCTCGAAGATCTAGGCATATCTTATTTCCCGATACAAAAATTCCCAAAGATCGAGCTTAATATTTCCTCATTAGAAATCTCACCGGTGAGGTTTCCAATATGATGTAATACTTCTCTTAGGTGCGAAGCAGTAAGATCGTTGGGTAATTGCATTCGAATATGTTCTGCGCTTTGCTCCAGTGCTTTGGAAGATGCTTTAAGTGCTTCGTAATGGCGCACATTGCTCACTACGATATCTTGTCCGGGGTCATTGCCAATGGTGTTGTTTAGTAAATGCTGTTTTAGCTCTTCCAAATTTTCGTTGCGCTTGGCAGAAATAAAAACGCAATCGTATTCGAGTATTTCTTTTAAGCCCGAAGGAGCTTCAACCATCAAATCGGTTTTATTGAAGACCAGAATAATCTTTTTCTGCTCAAAATTTTTAATATTAATTTTAAAGTCCTCAATTTTTGCTTTGATAAGATCACCATTTTTTTCGGTTGCGTCAAAAAGCAGTAAAATTAAATGCGACTGCGAGGCTTTTTCGTAGGAGCGCTGCACACCAATGCTCTCAATGGCGTCTCTGCTCTCACGCAAACCGGCGGTATCGATAAATCTAAAGCTATGTTGGCCTAAATGTATGGTATCTTCTATGCTGTCGCGGGTAGTGCCGGGAATTTCGCTTACAATGGCTCGTTCTTCGCCAAGTAGTTTATTCAATAATGTCGATTTCCCAACATTGGGTTCTCCTATAATTGCTACCGGAATACCATGTTTCAAAACATTGCCAAGTTTAAATGATTCTGCAAGTTTATCCACTTCTTCTTTGAGGCTAATTACATTGCTTAGCATCTTGTCCCGATTTGCAAATTCCACATCTTCTTCTGCAAAATCGAGCTCGAGTTCAAAAAGTGCAGTAAGATCGATGAGTTCTTTTCTTAATTCACTCAGCCTTTTGCTAAAATGGCCTCGCATTTGCTTCATCGCCATTTTGTGGCTGCCTTTGTCTTGGCTTAAGACCAAATCGTTTACAGCTTCGGCCTGCAATAAATCCATTTTCCCATTCAGAAAGGCACGCATGGAAAATTCACCCGGCTCAGCAGCTCGAAATCCTGCATTGACCAGCAATTGCATAATACGATCCAAAATATAGGCAGATCCATGACAGTGAATTTCAGTCATGTTTTCGCCGGTATATGATTTCGGAGCATGGAAAAATACAGATAGAACACGATCAACAATTTCTTCGCCTTCGAAGATTTCGCCATAATACATTTGCGCGTGGTCAGGCTTTTCTCTTAGGTTTTTGGAACGAAAAATACCAAAAACTTTCTGATGACTTTCGGTACCACTAAGTCTTAAAATAGCAACAGCTCCTGTTCCGGGAGCTGTTGATATGGCAAAAATATTTTCTCTTAAATCCGGAATCATGGTACAAAGAACGGAATTTTTCCTGAGTCTTTGCTGCCGCTGATATTAAGAATGTAATTTCCTGAATGCAGATCGGTTTGTGTAAGAGTCTGCAAAGGAATAACATTATAACCGTTTTGTAACATTACTTCAGATGTATTGATTAGGCGTCCTTCGATATCAAAAACACTAACTTTTACATTTTCAGTGCTGTTCCAAACAATTCCTGCAACTGATGTTTCGCTAACAGGATTAGGATAAATACTTAATACAGGTTCTTTTGCTACTTCTGCAATGTCGGTTATCACAACAACAGGCACTTGGTTTCCACTGATGATTTCTTCGTCTGTGCCATTACGTACAAAAGCAGTTACTTCGCAATTGTTCATGGCATAGCCATCAGTAATATTGTTGAATTGATAGGTTTGTGTGAAAAGTGATCCGGTAGTGGTTGTTCCTGTAATAGGTTCTCCCCATTGCTCTGTGGCTAAAGCTTCTCTGAAAACATGATAATGAACGTAACTTGTTCCACCATTGCTTTGTTCTGCAACCAGACCGTTTTCAGCCAATGCCACATATAAATATACATTATCCGTTACGGTACTTGTAAAATAAACTTCCACAGTTACATCGAGTAAACCAGTGGTCGTATTATACACAGCATAGAGCCCAACATTTAATGGAGATGATTCTGCGATAATGGTAGTGGCTGAACTTGACCATAAGCTAGTGCCACTAATTTTTTCACCAGCAGACCATTCTCTACGATTGATAAAAGCTGAAGGCATATAGCGACTGGTTCCGCAGAACGGAGTTGAGTAAAAAGCATCCAGATATGCATTGCGGAAATCAGGGTCACTAGCGTTGTATGGAGTTGTGTAGCTGCTGTTTGTGGGGTGACAACCAATTCCAAAGAGAGTTCCGGGATGTGAACTTATTAGTGATGCCAGCAGTGTATGTCCTGCAGGACAATTCGGGCAACGTACTCCGGTAAATTCTTCCAGAATTGCCACTTTATTCATGGGTGTAGTACTTACATACACCTGAGATTTTACTGACATCGATAAAATGCCAATAAAAATAATAGAAAGTAAAATTGATTTCATAGGTTTTGGGTTTTAGTTTACAAATATAACTCGCTATATATGAATGGGAAAATTTAATTTGTTAAAAAGTGACAATAACATCTGTTTAGAATTATTTTTTTGAGGTGTTCAAATAAATTCTTATAAAAATGATTTTGGTAAGATACAAAAAGTAATCTCTACAACATCAGAGTGATTATTCTGAGTATATGTATTTGTATGCTGGAGATTGTGAGTAGCCCACTTTATTAGCCACGAATTAACGAATAAAGACGAATTATTTCTTATAGATAACCACGAATATTTTTGGTTTTCAGCAGGCTGAAAACTCAAAAATCATACGTGTAATTTGCTCTAATTATACCAATATTCGTGTAAATATGTGTCATTAGTGGCTAAGAAAAGCAAAAAGCTGATTAGTGGTATTATTAAGGGGAATCAATAAAAATTACAATGTTAATCGGTGTCCAATGACAAAAAAATCTATATATTTGTTCGTAAATCAAAAGCATTATGAGTATCCTGGTTAATAAAAACTCGAGAATAATTGTTCAGGGCTTTACCGGTAAAGAAGGCTCTTTTCACGCAAGTCAGATGATTGAATATGGAACGCCTCTTGTGGGTGGTGTAACACCCGGAAAAGGTGGAACGATGCATTTGGATTTGCCCGTTTTTAATACTGTTGCCGATGCGGTGAGAGAAGTGAAAGCCGATACTTCGGTTATTTTTGTACCTGCTGCTTATGCGGCAGATGCTATTCTTGAAGCTGCAGATGCCGGTATTAAACTTATTGTTTGCATTACTGAAGGAATTCCTGTTCAAGATATGGTGAAGGTGAAAGAATATCTGAATAAATCAGAATCACGCCTAATCGGACCCAATTGCCCCGGAATTATTACTCCCGGAGAAGCTAAGCTGGGAATTATGCCCGGATTTATTCATAAGCCTGGACGTATAGGAATTGTTTCGCGTTCTGGAACCCTTTCCTACGAAGCGGTTGATCAGATTACCGGTGTAGGACTTGGTCAGTCATCTATGGTTGGTATTGGTGGTGATCCGATTATTGGTTCATCCATGAAGGAAATTGTAGAACTTTTTATGAATGATCCTGATACCGATGGCATTGTGATGATTGGCGAAATTGGTGGTAATGCTGAAGCTGATGCCGGAGCGTATATTCGCGATCACGGAACCAAGCCTGTGGTGGCATTTATTGCCGGAGCTACTGCTCCAAAAGGCAGAACCATGGGACATGCCGGAGCTATTATTGGCGGAAAAGCTGATACGGCTCAAGCCAAAAAAGAAATTCTTAAAGAGTGTGGATTAACTGTAGTTGATAGTCCTGCTGATCTTGGGCAGGCTATGGTAAAATTGTTGTCTTAAACTTTTTTTTGAAATATCATATCAATAGTGGCTCCTCTGCGAAACAGGGTAGCCATTATTTCTTCAATGATGGCTGGAACGAAAAGTATTGCTGAAAATAATCCCAGAAATATAAATGAAAGTAATCCGTCGATTTTTTTAAGCATCTTTTTATCTTTCAATACGTTGAAAAGCACATCACGTTTTTTTGTGAAAATATTATGTGTGCTGAGAATAAAGCCCGGGATATTTTGAACGGGATGGAAGTGTTTGGCTTTGATAAATTCAAATCCTTCTTTTTCCATTCTTGATTTCAAAACTGAAGGACGAATAAAATGCAAATGCCATTCAGGGTCAAGGTGTAGCCAGTGTTTTCTAAATAATTTGTACTGAAAAGATGATCTGTTTGGAATAGCGATATACACTACGCCTCCGTTTGCAGTATGTTTTGCGAGTTTTTGTATGGTTTTATCCGGATTAGGAATATGCTCAAAGCTGTGAATCATACTGATGGCTGAATATTTCTCATCGCTAAGATTTGCTTCATGAAATCCGTTATTAAAAACTCGAATACCATCAATTTTTGAGGCTCTGCGAGCTGCTTTAGAATCGAGTTCAATTCCTGAAATTTTGCAATTGGGCTTGAGTTCTGATATTTTCTTTAGAAGCTTTCCATTGCCACAGCCAATATCAAGAGCTGAAGATTCACTATTGCAAAATTTACTTAGAAAACGTGCCCGGCCTTTTCGTTCATATTCCAGTAATGAAATAATCGGGCTAAGCCAAAACTTCTCCGTTTCACTTTCGCCATAATAATCGTCGGGGTATGCCTCAATTTCAAAATAGGGAGGTATTCGAAATAAACTTTCACACGTTTTGCATGATACAAAGCGATACGAAAGACTTGTAAACTTTTTTGCAAATGCTTCCGAATTACCGCAAAGACAAAGAATTTGATCTTTTTCAGAGGCGTTTTCGGAAATAAATTGATCTGACACGACTTAGATTTTAGGCAGCAATCAAGAGTTTATTTCTCTTTTTTTTCGTCCTTAGTTTCCTCAGTCTTGTCATCTTTTGCTGTAGTTTTCTTAGTTGCGGTTTTTTTAGCAGTAGTAGCTTTCTTAGCTGCAGGTTTTTTAGCTGCGGGCTTCTTCTCTTCAACTTTTTCCTCAGTTGTTTCTATATCAAGTTCCTGTTGAACTTCAACTTTTGCTACTTCTTCTTTTTCCTTTTTTGGAGCAGCTTTCTTTTTAGGGGAGGCGGCTTTTTTTTCAGTTAATACCTCGGCAACAGTCTTCTTTCTAAGTCTGGTTTTTCCGTATGTACCTCTGCTAATTTTTCCACGTTTGGTTTTAATATCTCCTTTACCCATAGTTGTAATTTTTTATTCAGACTGCAAAAATAATAATTCTTTTGTTATCACGGTATTAGAGTTCAGAATCTCGTTGTCGAAGTGCTTCATACATGAGTATCCCTGCGCTTACCGAAACATTTAGCGATGCCAGTTTTCCGGGCATTGGAATTTGTACCCACTCATCGGCAATTTTTAATAGTGACGCAGATACTCCTTTTTCTTCACTTCCCATAATAATAGCCATGGGAACACTAAAGTCGGCATTTGAATATTTTTTTCTGGCTTTTTCACTGGCTGCAAAAACTCGAATTCCTGATCCCTGGAAATAATAAATGGCATCTTTTAGATTTCTAACTTTACAAACCGGAATATGCATTAATGCCCCAGCTGAAGTTTTTATGGCATCGGGGCCAATACCCGCACTACCAGTTGCAGGAATAACTATTGCCGAAGCTGCTGCACCATAAGCCGAACGTGCAATTGCACCAAAATTCCTCACGTCGGTAATGCCATCCAAAACAATGAAAAGTGGCGTTTTCCCACTATCAAATTCTTTTTTTATTATTTCTTCCAGATCGTAATATGGTACAGGCGAAATATATGCGATGATTCCTTGGTGATTCCCATTAACAAGCCTTCTGAGCTTCTCTTCGGGAACAGATTTAATGGTAATTAATCTTTTCTTTGCTTCAAATAAAATATCGGCAAAACTTTCTTTCTCTTGAATGTTTTTATTAATGAATATACTATCGATATTCCTGTTTTGATCTAGCGCTTCCCGCACGGGATGTATGCCATAAACAATAAATTCTTCTGTCATTTTACTGCCTCCAAATATCCACCGCACGATACCAATTGTCTTTGTAAACAGGCGTACGGATTAAAAAATAATCGTTGTCGGAAAATTTATTTTCCACTTTCTTGAATGTAAACGTTATACTGAAAAAGTTTTTGTCTTCCCCATAAATCCATGTTTCACTAAACTTATCTCGATACACAATATTGGGTAAGCCGAAAACAATGTATATCATTCCGCGGTCACTTTTCCATCCTTCAGTGTGAGCCGAAAAAAGACGATTAGCCATAATAACCCTCGAATAATACTTGCTAATTAAAACTCCCGCTCTTTTTTCATAACCGCCAATTTTTAGCCAAAACTCATCTACAGCATTCTTTTTATTGGGATTGCTCAGCATATTGTTGAATTCTTTTTTGCTGCAAATATATCTTATTGGGGGAATCATATCTTCAGCTTTGAGAATCTCAGGAAAGTTTTTTCTTGTGCAAAAAACCGTGAACCCATTTTGCTGTTCAGTATCTGCGCTAACAAAATAAAGCCCTTGCTCAGGAACGATAAAAGTGATTTGTTCATTATCAATACTAAGTGGAGCAAAGCTTGAATCTGGATCGGGCTTATATGCAATTAAATTTTCAAAGCTAAAGGGTGGGGAAGGAATATCAAAACTGTCTTTATAGAGATAGACATTAAGTGCATTTTTGTCCTTGCCACGATATTTTAATACAACAGTGTCGCCTGGAGAATATGATGAGTAACTGAAATGGGGCTCACTTCTTTCCATAATGTTAAACCACTGTGAAGCATAATCACTTCTTTTATCAATTGTTGCTGTATGTGTTTCTTGGCGGCTTTTATTCTCGTCTTCAATATCAATTCTTAAAAATGCCCGTTCACCAGTGCTAATTTGCAACTGAATGGAATAAGCAATAAAATCAGAGCCAATAGAATCTCTTGCAATATGAAAGGAACTGACTGCTGTATCAATTATTTCTCTATCGTTTTCGTAGTTAAAGGCAGCTATTGATATTTTAATATCGGCATAAAAAGGTGCAATGGAGTTCTCTCTAACATACAGTAGCTCTTTGGAATTGATATTCAGGGAAATTTGACTCAAAGAATCATCAATATGAGTGATTGAAATATCAGAAGCAAGAGCAATTTCTTCGTTAGAATATAACGGTGCAAAATTTTCATTGTTTACTACCTGATGTGGCTTGCAGGAATAAAGCAAAGCAATTGCCGCAAACAACAGGAATAGATATGTTCTGAAAAGGAATTTCATTTTTTTCTTCTTATTGCAAATATACATCAAAAGTTCAGATGAAGTAATGCAATTCAGGTTTTAGTGTGCTTTAACCTGTTCATGATACGGAATGCGGTCTGAAATAGATCGCCCAAGTGTTATCTCATCGATGTATTCCAGGTCATCACCAATGGAAATACCTCTGGAAATAGTGCTAAACTCAATATGCTCTTTTCCGAGATTTCTATAAATATAAAATGCCGTGGTATCTCCCTCAACTGTAGCTGCTAAAGCTAGAATTATTTCTTTAATTTCTTGATTTTCAATTCTTTCTACAAGCCCGGCAATATGAATGTCTTCTATGCCAATTCCGTCAAGTGGCGATATTAGACCGTTGAGAATGTGATATACCCCGTGATATTGCCCTGTGCGCTCAATGGCCAATAAATCGCGAATATCTTCAACAACACAAATGGTATTGTGACGCCGAGAAGGATTTGCACAAATACTACATACTTCTGTGTCGCTGATATTATTGCAAACTTTGCAGTAGGTTATTTCTTCACGCATTTTAATAATGCTTTCCCCAAGAGCCATAGATAATGATCTATCTTGCCGTAAAAGGTGAAGGGCAAGTCTTAAAGCAGTTTTCCTCCCGACTCCTGGCAATTTTGCTAATTCAGAGACGGCATTTTCCAAAAGTCGGGAAGGAAGTTGTTCAAACTGCATTATTTTTTTTGTAAAAATACGAAATATTAAGAATTATGTACGTGAACATCCATTTGAGGGAAAGGAATATTGAGACCTTCTGTGGTGAATGTCTTATACACTTTTTCGTTCATGTCGAAAAATACATTCCAATAGTCGCTGCTCTGTACCCATGCGCGAACCACAAAGTTTACAGAACTGTCGCCTAATTCAGATAATGCAATAAATGTTTCAGGATCTTTAAGGATTCGTGTATCTTCATCACATAATCTGCTTAAAACTTCTTTTGCTTTATCAGAACTATCGCCATACGCAATTCCGAAAGTCCAATCAACACGACGGATAGGTTCTGTAGAATAATTAATTAATGAAGAAACAGAAAGTGGACCGTTTGGAATAATAACAGTTTTATTATCAATGGTCTTCAAAATAGTATTGAAAATCTGAATCTCTGAAACCGTACCGGTATAATCTGATGTTTGAATAAAATCGCCTACAGTATAAGGCTTCTGTAGCAAAATTAAAACTCCACCGGCGAAATTTTGTAATGTGCCTGAAAGCGCTAAACCAATAGCAAGTCCTGCAGCTCCAAGAATGGCAATAAATGAAGTCATTTCAATGCCAATCATGCCTAGAATACTCAGGATAAGCATGACTCTTAGAATAGCATTAATCATGTTTATGAGGAACTTCTGCAATGAAATATTTACATTGCTCCGTGTCATCATTTTGCGAACTGCTTTGGTTAGGAGTCGAATTAAGATGCTTCCAATTATAAGTACTGCAATAGCTCCAAGAAGCCTTGGGCCCCAATCAATAGCCAATGTTGTTAATTGGTCAATAATTTTTTGTGTGTCCATTTCTTATTGTTTTTTTAGAATTTATACGAGAAACCAAGTCCAAAAACTTCTTTGAATTGTGTACGGGGACCTTTTCCAATAACAGTACCTTCACTGTTTTTAATATCAATTTTAATATCATCATCGTAAATCAATGTGGTGGAAAGGTTGGCCGAAATGTATTTATTAATTTTCATGGAAATTGTATTCTCCCAGTAAATATCAATATTCAAAGGATTGTTGATGTAATTGCTGAATAATTCAAGCTTAGTACTTAATTTTACATTCTCCATAATATCTTTGGTGAATGATCCTTTAAAATATCCCCCAAATTCGAGACGGGTTTTTTCACCAGGACTAAGAATGCTTGTAGAGTCGTTAGGATCGTATACTGCAGGTGTAACGCCAAATGCCCCAGCATTGGACAGGATAGGGTCGTTTACTATGGTTAACTTTCCTGTTACCGGAGCAAAAAAGAGGCTAAGCCAGTCTTTTTTCTTGTAATCATAACCAGCAGCAAAAAGCACATAGCCAGGAGCAAGGAAATTTGATATTTCTGTCGAATCATCAGGGTAATTATAGCCTGGCATGGCCTGAGTTTTAAAGTTGAGTAAGGCCGCAATGTAGGCGTTCTTACTCAGCTTTCTGCCAAATTTGGAAGTGAGATCAATTTTGTCATCGGTTTTTCTGATGTCCTGATCGCCTTGCTTCATAATGCCATAACCAAAATCAAGGTTATTGTCGAGTGTGAGTTTTCCCTTTTTGTAGTTGGCATAAATGTTAATCATGGTGTTGCCGCTAAACGAATTTTCGCCCCCGGCAGCCCAATTGCTAAGAGAAACCTGACTAAATGTTAGGGCAAACATGCCTCCTTTTTTCCAGCCTTCAATAGTGTCGGGTTTCAAATTGCGCAAATCTTTTTCGCCTTCAGTTACTTGTGCTTTTAAAGTAATTGAAGAAAATGCTGCAACCAATAGCAGTAAGATTGTAAAACGTTTCATTCCTATAGATTTGGTTCGTTAAAATTTTCTAGATATTCGGCAAGTTTTTTAATGTATAAGCCCCCCATGGCTCCATCTACAACTCTGTGGTCGTAGCTCAAAGATAATATCATTTCTGGACGTATCCCTATGCTGTCGCCCTGTGGACTTTCAATTACGGCAACTTTCTTTTTAATTATTCCGGCTGCAAGAATGGCCAGTTGCGGTTGATTTATTATAGGGGTTCCCGTTAGAGACCCAAAAGATCCTAAATTCGTGAAAGTGAATGTACCTCCGCTAATTTCTTCGGGTTTTAATGCGTTTTTGCGAGCACGCTGTGCCAGATCGTTTGCAGTTTTTGCAATTCCGGAGAGGTTTAGCATGTCGGCATTGTGCAAAACAGGAACAATTAAATTTCCATCGTCGAGGGCTGTAGCCATTCCAAAATTGATACTCTTTTTTAGAATAATCTTATCTCCATCCAACGAAGCATTGATGTATGGGAAATCTTTTAATGCGTTTATTGCTGCATCGATAATGATATGCGTATAGGTGATTTTTGTACCGTACTTTTTCTCAAAAGATGCTTTATTGGCCTCACGCCAAGCAACTACTTTGCTCATGTCAACCTCAATAAATGAGGTAACATGTGGCGATGTTTGCTTGCTTCTTACCATATGATCGGCAATAAGCTTACGCACACGTCCCATTTCTACAATCTCGTCGTTGCCACTTTGAACTACAGGGGCCTGAATCGGTGCTGAAATAGTATTTTGCTGTTCAATAGGCTCAACTTTTCCAGATTTCCTTTTCTCAATATAGGCAAGCAGGTCTTCTTTGGTTAATCTACCATTTGAACCAGTTCCTTGTACAGGCTCTAGTTCTTTTAAGCTTATATTTTCTTTTTTTGCAATATTTCTTACTAATGGACTAAAGAAACGATCACTTTTGTCTTCAATGGCTTCAGAAATAGGCGTTTGGGTTTTTGGCCTCTCAATTATTGGAGTATCTTTCTCTGTTTTTGTAGTGCTCAGATTTTCGCTTACAGGCGAGCTATCTTCTTCCTCTCCGTTGATTTTTATGATTGCAATAACTTTCCCAACTTCTACAATGTCTCCTTCCTTGAAAAGTAATTTTTCCACAACACCATCAACAGGGGAGGGAACTTCAGAATCGACTTTGTCGGTAGCTATTTCAACAATGGAATCATCTTCTTCCAGTATATCACCTTCTTGCTTAAGCCAGCGCGTAATGGTGGCTTCTATAATGCTTTCGCCCAGTTTGGGCATGATAATTTCAAATTTGGTCATATCGTGAAGTATCTTTAGTCAATTTTTTGTGTAAAATTACTCTAAATAGATGGCGTTTTAAGCCCATTCTGATAAATGTCATTTTCTGCCAAGATTACGAAATCCTTTAAGCATGACCTGAATGTCGTACCACACTTTATAGTCACGGGCATAAAGTATATTGAGATTGTCGATTGTAGCAGGGTTATCAATAGGTTTTTTGGTAAAATCTACCGGATTCAAAATTCCTTTTTTGATTTTTGGTAGTTTATGATCGAGTGGAATGCTATTGTTGAATCCTATCCAGCTCTTAAATCCCAATAAAACAGAAAAAATATTGATGAAATAATTCAAAGGTCTTTTCATGAGAAAAAATGTCACAGGCGAAAATATCAATAAAATAAATGCAGCATTGATGTCTAGCACTCTTTTGCGACGTAAATTCCGAGCCTTAGATATGTTGTTTATGTCATAGACATAATGGTCAACCGGATAATTTATATTCTGAGAACCAATAATATACATGGTTTCAGGTGGTGCAATTCTAAAATCCATGGTTTTTTGATTCAAATGTGCCATGGTGTCGATGATTTCTCTCGCAGACAAACTTTTTGCACAGAAAACAATTTCGTTGATTTTGTAAATGTTTACAATTTCATCAATTTGATCAATTCCTCCAATAAATCTGTCTTTTTTATGTCCGTTCATGCTTTCGAAATACACGAGCTCGCAGAAAGTAATATCTGAAGACGATTTTTCGATAATCTGTTTCACACGGTCGGCTTCTTCTTCATCGCCAATAATGATAAGACGTTTGGAGATTCCTGCTGCAAACCGATGGTCACGTATATGCAAAGCATGAAGTACTAATCTGCTCACAGTCATATAAATAAATACCCAGGCAGCACCTAATAATATGATTGCTCTGGAGAAACGATACGCTTCGGGAAGCAGCGAATATCCAATAAGAATAATTCCGGTTCCAATTGCAATGCCAGTGAAGAGGTTTTTTAATCGGATGGGCTTATCATAACCACCATTCAGAAATATGCTCAATATCCAAATCATGGTATAGGCTGCAATTCCAATAGAAAGAAGATCGGGTGGAAAATTACCCCCTTCAGTAAAAATTATTTTTTGCTGCCATAGTTGAGCAATTCCATATATACCACCTCCAATAAATGCAATATCGCTTAAAGGAATAATGGTCTTACGCACAAAACGAGATACAATAGCCAAAAAAGCCCGAAAATAAATGGCCAGATTGATGATTGTAATAAAGGCTTTTAATCGGTTGCTTTTGAAATGTTTTCTGGCAAAAATGATCATGGCATTGTAAAAAATGAAAACATAGTTTACGCTGCTTTTTTTTGTGCTTTCTCCCTTATAATGAATGATTCGCGTTTCAGGGAAATAGTAGTTTTCATAACCCGCCTTTTTAATACGATACGAGAGGTCAATATCCTCTCCATACATGAAGAAGTCTTCATCCAACAAGCCAATTGTATCTAGCACAGATTTGCGAAGCATCATAAATGCACCAGAAAGCACATCTACTTTATGAATCTTGTTTTTATCGAGATACCCAAGATGGTATTGCCCAAAGTGCTTGCTGCGCGGAAATAGCTTTGAAAGTCCAAATATTTTGTAGAAACTGATTTCCGGAGTAGGTAATCCGCGCTTCGATTCAGGTAAAAACTGTCCTTTTCCATCTACCATTAATACGCCAAGTCCTCCGGCATCATCGTGATCATCCATAAAAGCAATGCTTTTGCTGAATGTGTCTTTATCTACAACAGTATCAGGATTAAGCAGAAGCACATATTCGCCTTTGCTTTCGCGTATAGCCTGATTATTTGCTTTTGAAAAACCTAAATTCTTTTTGTTTTCAATGAGCTTAACTTCAGGAAATCGTTCTTTAAGCATTCTAAGCGAACCATCTACACTATTATTATCCACTACAAATATTTCTGCTTCAATACCTGGCATAGCCATTTGCACTGAAAGCAGACACTGCTCGAGAAAGTACTCGACATTGTAATTAACGATAATGATAGATAGTTTCACTGAACAAAGATCGGAAAAAATGTGAAATTAGTATGTATTGTTTTGAGAATCTGTGTATGAGGCTTATTAAAAGATTATAGACAAGGTTTTCAACAAAAAACATGTTAAATTGTTCGTAACGTATTTAACAAGATTGAACATGCTGATTCACAGAATAGTAATGTAATTCTCTGTTTTATAATGAATTGCGTTAAAACAATATATCTGAATATATGCTAAGTGATTATTTATCAGTGTGTAAAAATGTAACCCTGTTGATAAGTGATCGTATTAAGATAAGAATAAGGTGAAAGGTAGATTTTTACCGAAAATTACCCAGCTATGAATAAAATACTAATTGTTTTATCATTGTGTATTTTCTTTCTTTCTGGTCAAGTAAATGCTCAGATGAAAGATGATGGGTACAGTGGCGATACCCATAAAAGATATAATGCCAAAACGGTTTTTAGCAGCAGCGAAATTGTTTATCAGGAAGAAAATGAGGCTTTGTTTCAAACCGAATTTACATACGGTGACCCGCTATACGCTCGTATTTATTGGTATCCTGGGCTGAATAATATTTACGATTTGTACGGCTGGTCGTCGGCAAAAGGGTATTATTATTTTAAGGAAATCTATATCAATGATGATCTTATTGTTTCCAATTTTGAGATATGTGATAAAGGTGGATGCACCACTATGCCATTATGCTTGAATTTAGCTGATGGAGACAGTAAAAAATGGATTGATTCAGATTTCTTGGATAGAAATTATTATCTCATGAAAGTTGGCAACAATACGGTTACTATTAAAATTTATCCATATAATGTTTTCACAAAAGATAAAGGAGAACTTTTATCCATTGGCTCTTTCAATGTGAAAATGGAAAAAGAGGATATTATAAGTGCTGGTAATTACTATTTTAAGGAGATGAAAACCTATTTTTCATCAGGCGATGATATTTGGAATGAATGGAAGATGTCTGTGAATAATAAGAATGGTCGTCTTTTTACGACAAAGAAAAGCGATAAAAATAATTGGGAATATATTATAGGATATTGTACCGGTGAAATTTCAACATTAAATACTGGAGATTTCTCTTCTTTTGAGCTTAAATCGGGAGAGAAAGTGGTTCAGATGAAGTATGGTGAATCAAATTCATGGAATACCTGGACCATTAGCGATGCAAATCATAGTATTGATTTAGGTGCAAGTATTCAAGATGGCTCCGAAAATTGGAATGAATGGATGGTTCAAAGTGAGTTCGGAAGTCTTAAAATGAAGACCAGTTATACAATTGGAGATAATCTATGGAAGGAATGGGAAATAAGGGATGAGCTTCATGTATCCACAGAGCTGAAAATGGCAGCTATTTTTCTGGTTATTTTTAATTCAGCTGCCCGATAAATTATTGGTTTCCAATTTCCCATAAGTCATGCGATGACTGACTCTTCTGCTTCTATCTCCTTCGCCCTGATATGGCCTTGAGCTTGTCGAAAAACCAACGTCGTGATTGGCTTGTCATCGTTCCGAGGCACGAGGATCATGGCAAGCGGGGCAAAAATCTGCCACCTATGCTTTGCATGACCCTCCTTTGTCGGGACGATGAAAAACTCTGAATTTAAACCTGACAGGTTTTTTCGCGACTGAGCCAGTTATAAACCTGTCAGGTTTTTACATTAGTTAAGGCGACGGTTCCGCGTCGCTTTT
>JAFGWG010000058.1 GCA_016937255.1 Bacteroidales bacterium | reverse complement strand
TTATCCGTGGAAATCCTGTTTTCTAATCTAATGATTACTCTCCATTATTTTCAATCATTTGCCTTAGTTCTTCGTTTTCTTTTTTCAAGTCGAGCATATACAAGGTAAGTTCTTCAATTTTTCTTAGAAGAATTCCATAGCTTTCACCCATAGGAAGACCATTTTCGGTTACTTCCTGTTCTGAGGGCACATCAGGTAAATGACCATTCTCCTCAATATATGTTTGAAGTTCTTCAAAACTACGTAATTTATAATCGGGTTCAAAAACTTCATCCCACCAAAAAGAAGGATCAATTACAACTTCTACTTCTTTGCACCAGATTTTCCCGTGAACTTTCATAATTCCATCGCCTAATGTACTACAGTCTCCACTTTCATTTCTAGCTTCAATCTCCACCACGTGTCTTTCAATAATATCCGCATCTGTAAGCGTGTATGGATTTGATGAACAATCGCGCAAAGGAATAATATACATCTTGCCACCTGCATCAGTTGCAATAATGCCACCACCACTTGCTCCGGATGAATTGATGGTCCATGTTGAAGTTTGATACATATCGGTTCGGGTGCGTGATGCATTCATACCCATATACCCCACAAGCCAATGTGCATCATCGTTTAATGCGCTACCAAATGTAATACTTTCTATGCCATCTCCAATCTGAAGTTTATCGCTTGGAGCATCGGTGCCTATACCCACATTGCCAAAAAGCCCTGCATTAGATGGCCCAACAAAAAACGATGGTTTCATAGCAATATCGGCATTAAAAGCAATCATAAGGCAGTTTTCTTTGGTATTATTATATACCCCTGAAGATGTTCCGATTGTTATGCTTTTGGCTCCAAAAGACCGCACTCCATATCCAAATGCAAGTGAAGCATCGCCCGCAGCCAGTGTATTTTGCCCTGCAGCAAAACTATGCTCACCATTGGCCATTGAAGAAATTCCTATTGCTACTCCTTTGGCAATCTGACTTCCATCGGGCAACAATAAAAATCCTGAAATATTTCTGGTACAATAGTTTAACCGAAGATTTGAACATTCAGGGTCGGAATTCCCATCATCGCCAAAATCAATTATCCCTGTATTGTTACCTGAAATAGTATTGACAATAATCTTTTGGGTTGTAATAGTTTGCACATCGCTTATCTGATTCACTTTTAACATTGTGCCTACCGTTAGGGTGTCGGCCACATATAGGTTTTTACTAATATCAACATTATTTCCAACACTTAGTGAATCTTTTACTTCTACATTGTTTTCTACCGTTAGTTTGGTACCAACAGTCATAGAATCGGTAACTTCTAGGTTTTTCTGAACCTTAACGGAGCCCTCTACATTAAGCGAGTCGGTCATTTTTACCTTTCCGTGCATTTTTGCATTTCCGTTCACTTCAAATTTTTCGTTGGGGGCAGATGTCCCAATGCCTACATTGCCACTATCGGGCAGCATGTTCAAATTGTTTTGCGCCTGCAATTTTCCTGTTCCGAAAATGAAAAGAAACATGAGCGTTGAAATGTAAATGTATTTTGAAAATTTTCTTTTGCCGGCTTTTACACTTTTGGCATTTAATGCGTCCTGCAAACCTCCTACGGGGGGGGGGTAATTTTAGATTGGTTCATGGTTTTAATAGATTAAAAATTTTTGCTAATATAAACAAATATTCTATTTCACAAATATTTGTACAATAATCTAACCCATTAAGAAAATAAAAATGCCCGCCAAAAGGCAGGCATTTCTGAAATTTTTCGAGAATGATCTCTTGTCCCGCCCAATGCAAATACGATGCGGAACAAATAGATATCCGAAAAAGATTATCTGGCAATCATAACCATACGACTTTCCATGGTTCCGTTGTTAAAACGAACACGAACAATATAAAGTGCTTCGGGAAGATTCTGCAGATTCATTTCAAATGAATTTTCACCTGAAATATTTGAACTTTGTATCAATGCACCCATAGCATTGTATAATGAAACCGCTTCGGCATTTTCCAAACCATCGATATGCAGTACATTATTTGCAGGGTTAGGATACACATTAAAGGCTGAGCCAGCGTTTTCCATAATAGAAGTTACAACGCAAGACATTCCGGGATCGGCAAAAACACTTAATGTATCCTCAAATCCAACGAAATTTGCAGAGTAAGACCAATTGGTTGCATCATTATTGTCTGATGAAGGATCGCAAAGTGTAAGTGAATGTCCACCACCATTAGCCTCTATTGGCCATGGAGCTGTAGGCAGATATGCCACTGAATCAACCAATAAACCTGTAGGGCTATGCAGGGTAATAGAAGTACCACCATTGCTTATTCCAACTGCAGGACCGGGAATTGAAGTAATTCCATAGAACGCATCAGCAGCTGAAGGCTTCATTGAAATTACTGCATACGCGCCTGGATTGAGGTTATAACCTACATCAAGAACTTTGAAAGTAGTTCCGTATGAAATTTTATAATCGAGAAGATTTACAACAGAAACATCATTATTATATATTTCTATGAATTCAAGACTATCAATTCCGCTTTCTGGAGGATTATACATGATTTCAGTAATCACGAGAGCCGCAGATGTTGAAGAAGTATCGAGTAGAATAATAAACTCGTAAACCTGTGTCATCAAATTGGCATTCAGATCATTGATACCAGTAACATATAAAGTATCAGGAACACCACTAACTAGAGGAGTAGCAAGACTAAGAGTTACTGTATCTATACCAGTATTAAGAACGGCCGTATTAACAGTTCCAAGCCCGGTATAATTGGCAGTATTTTGTCCTGAAGAAGTTTCCACAGCTTCATTAAATCTAACTTTCACGGTACTAAAATCGGTTGCCCATGCAGAAGTTACAACAGGAGGAACAGTATCAACAGCAGGGGTACATCCCTGACCGGGGTTCGCATAAACCATACTTCCATTTACAACAGAAAATGCATTTGTTCCAATTCCCCAATTGGTGGCAATATTATTATCAAGATTCGGATCACAAAAACTCAGCGAATAGCCATTTCCATTAGCTTCAGTAGGCCAAGGAGCAACATCATCGTACATAACACTATCCACAAAAAGGCCACCGGCTGTTCTAATTTCTATAGTTGTACCACTATTTCCTAAACCAACAGAAGGTCCTTGATAGAAAGGCATTCCATAAAATGCAGCGGCTTTGTCTGCTTTAATACCTATTAAAAAATATGAAGCCGGAGCAATAAAAACAGCACTATCAAACGTATATGAAGTAGCTCCATAATTCAATTCATAGTTGAAAATATTTACAGAACCCGATCCATTATTATAAATCTCTATGAATTCAAGGCTATCCTGTCCGCTTTCCGGTGGATTATACATAATCTCTGTTATTACCAGATTAGGAGCAGTTGTACTGGTGTCAATATAAATCTGAAACATCTGCATTACAGCCATTATGTTATTGCTGGTATCGCGAACACCTTCCACATAAAGAGTGTCCATTACGCCACTTGTTAATGACGAACTCAAATTCAAAGTTACGGTATCAAGTGATGCACTGAGCACTGCAGTTGAAACAGGTGTTAAGCCTGTATAATGTGCAATATTCTGTGCTGAAGTATCTTTAAGAGCTTCATCAAATTTCACCATTACAGTATTAATATCCACAGCCCATGCTGATATAGCAGCTGGCGGAGTCAAATCAATCACACCATATTGAACTTCAAAACACTGAGATGTTAGCATTACATTACCTGCAGTATCGGCGACATTATCTACACAAACAGTATCTGGTACACCAAAAGTAAGAGGCGTAGCCAGTGTGAGTTGAACACTATCTAGTCCAGTAGTTCTAACTGCAGTATTAATGGTTCCAAGTCCAGAATAATTGGCTGTATTTTCAGCAGAAACGCCTACGGCTTCATTGAAAACCACCCAAACATTGGATGCAGATGACGCAGCAGCACTTTGCACAACAGGAGGAACAATATCACCACCAGAAATAGAAGAGGCATAAATAGAAATATTATCAAGTCTGTTATTCCCTAAGGTTGAAGTCGCACCATCAAAGGTAATTCGGATATAAACTACAGGGGAATTATCCAAAACATCATAGGATGTCAGATCAATAGTTTTCAATATCCAGGTACTGGTTTGAACTGCTGCAACAGTATCGAAATTTGTATAGGTAATTCCATCTGTACTATAAGCATAGACATGCGTACTAAAGCCTGTTCCAGATCCACGTGTGGCATAACTTAAGATTGGATTTTCGTAACCAAAAGTAGAAAAACCAATAACCATAGATTTTCCATTTGCACTTGAATTTACTACTGCTAAATCAGAGGTAGCCATGGGTGTCAAACGACCATCGTTTAATAAAGTGCCACCAAAACTGTTCAATTCGGTAGTTCCCCAAGCTGATGATCCGGCTGTTCCATCAAGATAAATAGTGGCAACACCATCCATTATACCACTATCGGCAGGAATCACAACCTGTGTATTGGGTGATGCTTGTAAAGTGTCAAAATGCCATGCGCAGATCAAATCCTGCGACATTGCGGTGCCTGCAATTCCAATGAATGCAAGCAAGAGAAAAAAATTCTTCATAAATTTACGTATTAAAAGATTAAATAGCTTTCAAAGATACTAAAAATAGAAGCTTCTGCAACGCTATTTTGGATTAAGTTTTTCTAAAATAATTTTTTCTTTAGCATTTCATTAACGGCACATCGGTTTACATCGAAGCGCTTTTGAATTTCATCTAAAATTTGTGATAAATCACCTGTTTTTATATTTCCGTAAGATTTTTGAACAAAGGGACAAATTTTTACATTTCCATCTGGATCAATATAAACAAACAGTTTTCCGCCCACACAGCCGCGTTTGGCTTCCCAGAGATCCGGGGAATATACAATAGGCATATTTTTCTTATCTCGATGATTCTCATCGATTCTATTCTGAAGTTTTTGAAAATCTTTCAAAGAATAAGCCGCATATGCATCAGAATTATCGCCTTCGGTATTCTTGGGAGCATAAGCATTGATAAAAACGGCTCCGGCATTGCCAGCAGTTTGCACATATTTCTCAAATGGATCTTTATCCAGTAGATTTCTAGATAAAACGGCATCTACCGTAACAATTAATCCGTTTTCAGATGCTGCCTTCATGGCTGACAATGATTGGTCAAAAGCCTTTGAACTTCCTTTCACCGTATTAATTTGCTCAGCATCGAATGAATCGAGCGAAATCATTACTCCCTTCAAACCAGCGTTTTTTAGTTCTCTAAGAGATTCGTGATTTAATTTCCAACCTGTACTGAGTAACCAAAAGCGTATTCCAGAATTTTGAAAATGTTTCAGAATTTTCAGTAGATCATCAAAACGCATCATGGGCTCGCCACCAGAAAGATAGATACTTTGAACTCCAGCCTTTTGAAGCTTTTCAATGCTTTCAAGCAAGAATGGCAGTTCCATACGCTCTTCCTTACTATGTAATGCTGAATTATAACAATAAGAACAAGTGTAAGGGCAGCGGCTCGATACACAGAAAATAGCAAAAAGCAATCCTGGAGCTTTTTCTTGTAAAATCCACTCCATATCTCTAATCACAGCTTTGCGAAAAGCTTTACTATTCATGGGCGGCATATCAGAAACAGCTATGATATCTTTCCCGGCTTTAACATATCGATTTGGAACAGTATTCAGCAATGCACGCTCATCTTTCAGGTATTTTCTTAGCATTTTCAGCCCTTTGAAACCGAATTCCCGCAAAACACTCAGTAGTAAAAACAACGACAAGCGAAATTCAAGGAATTTCTTTGGAAAACCGGATATGTGGTGTGCGCTACTCATAAAGACTCGAAAGACTCTTAAAAACGTGTATTAATCAAAGATAATAATAAAAAGCTGATTAGTATTAATTCTCATTTAAGATCTTTGATTTTCCGTCCGCAGATTCACGCAAATTTCACAGATTGTAATAATTTAAGCAGATGAACACAGATAGTTTTAATAATTTCGCATGGGAAATCATTAAAACAAAGAAGCTATGAATCAGGATTATCGAAAATATATCCTGATTCTTTCTGTGTTAATTGTAAGTGCATCAATGAAAATGAAGAAATTTATCTGTGCAATCAGCGTAATCCGCGGATAAAAGTCGTATACCCGTATTACAAACTCCTCTCAAAAACAGCAAATTCCGCATCATTCACAGCCTTTTTACCGGTAAATCGTTCTGCATATCTCATTGCAAGATTTATGCTTTCACGGTTCTCCTCAAAAATGAACCCGCCAATTCCTTCTTTGTATCCTGCAGCCAGCACATCTTTGGTCATCTGATGCATCATGGCCAGTTCTGCCCCTTTATTTCTAAACTCTGGCAAGACAGCAATTTCTGTAAGCCTAAATTGCTTTATTGGATTGGCAAAACGAAAACGCAGCACATCTAAACTTAATCTATGTGCACATTTTAGTTCGCGATCTTTCTTTATCAACTGATTGAAATCGGGAAACCACATTAAAAATCCCACTTCCCTGCCCTTGTGCATGGCAAAAAGGAAGTTCTCTGGTCTAAGCAGATGCCGAAACGATTCAAAAAGTTCAAAATCTTCATCCCCATCACGATCCGACCAATACGGATGCTCTGTAAAACATAAATTATTAAGCTTAGTATACAAATGAATGTCCTCTTTAAGATTATTCATGTTTAGCTTACGAACAGAAATCTCATTTTTAGCCAATCTTTGAGACAGACGACTGAAAAGCGCCAAATCGGCATCCATGGAAAAACGAAACGACTCCATTTTGCGTTTGGTATAGCCTTCAAAGAGTTTTGAGTAATGCGGAAGTGAGTACGGCAATCCAAATACCGGAATCTGATCAAATCGATTGAGTAAAAACCCTGCTCCGTAATTCAGATGTCCCTGCAAGCCAAAAACAATTTTTTCAGCTGTTGGAAATAGCGATTTGGCCTCAATTTCAATTTCTGAAACAGGATTCCATGTACCCGGTTTCAGTTCAAAAAATGCCACTTGCACATATTCTGAAAGGCGCTGATCGTGTACAAAGGCAAATCTTCCAAGAAATTCTTCTCCCTTAAAAATTAAAAATGGCTGAATTTCTGCATGATGATGAAAAAGCGTGGAGCCATTAATCAGCATGCGCACTAAATCTTCTTCCGTACATCGATAATATGAATTTGACCGATAGATTTCACCACCAATTTCGAAAAATTGGCGACGCAAATCATTGGTATCGGCTTTCAGAAGTTTCAAAGCATTATTTCTTTGGCTTTTTCATATCCAAGAAACTCGGTATACATTGATGCACAGTAAGAACCGGCATTCCCAAAAACGGCAATATCGCCCATCTGTATTTCAGGTAATGATATTTCAGCATTAAAAATATCGCGAGAATAGGTAGAGGATGCTACCACCATACCTTTTACCGAATTATCTTTTTTCAAATCGCCCTCCGGAGTAAAAATTTTCAACGGATGATGGCTTTCGTCTGGGTAAATCAAAGGACGCGGAAACTGTGCTGTTGAAGCATCGAGCACCACAATCTTTTTATCGCCTCTTTCTTTTATATCGAGTACTCTTGCCATAAAAAATGCAGAATCGGCACCCACAATTCGACCGGGCTCTAAAATCAAGCGAATGCTTTTATTAAGCTTTGCAGAAAGTCCATTCATCATTTCTGTCAACTTTGAACCAAATCCGGTAAAATCGAATTCCTCATTTTCAGAAATGCCAAATCCACCACCCAAATCAAGATATTCCAAATTTGGAAAATCGTCAGCTCTTTCGCTCAGCAATTCATAGAAATGCAAAAAATAATTTACATCCATGATATCGGTTCCTACATAAATATGTAAACCGTTGACATGCTTTTTCAGTTCTTCAGGAATATATTCTGCATCAATTCCAAGACGGCTTTTTTCACCTATAAAATACCCTGCCCTGCTTCGTGCTGCTTTATCACTACTGATATTGAAGCGAATTCCTACTGGAGTATCCGGATAATTGGCCACCCAATATTCAAGCTGAGCAATAGAATCAAGATTTACCGCAATCTTTTTCTCATGAAGCATATCCAGCATTTCAAATGATAGCGACGAAGCAGTAAAAATAATTTGATTATTGGAGAACCCCGTTTTTATTGCCAATTCTAGATGTTTTTTAGAATTCACAAAAATATTCAGCCCCTCATTGTGAATCAGTGATAAAAATTCAGGATTGGCATTGGCCATTGAAGCAAAATGAATTGCATTATTCTGGTATGGAATTTCTTTTAATCGACGGCATTGATTTCGAACACGCTCACTATCATATACATATAAAGGCAACTTCTGATCAGAGAGCCGTTCTTTCAGAAACCTGGAAACAAAATCAGTATTATACATCTAACAAAAATAAGGAAAAGAATGATTAAGTTATCCCGAAAATTTTCGGGATGAAAAAGGAGAAAAGTCATAAGTATGGCTCCCACAAAGAGCACGAAGAACACTAAGAATTAAGGACACAAAGGGTTTTGAAGT
>JAFGWG010000057.1 GCA_016937255.1 Bacteroidales bacterium | reverse complement strand
TGATCGTCGTGCAAAAATTCTGGAAGCAGAGGGAATGAAAAGAGCTCAGATTCTGGAAGCAGAAGGATATAAAGAAGCTCAAATCAATCAGGCAGAAGGTGAAAAACAAGCCCAGATTTTAATTGCGGAAGGAGATGCTCAGGCGCGAATCAGACGTGCTGAAGGAGAAGCATCAGCAATCTTAAAAGTAACAGAAGCTGTGGCCAAAAACGGCGATCCAATAAACTACCTTGTAGCAATGAAATACCTGGAAACATTTAAGGAAATGGTTAGCGGGGAAAATAATAAAACAGTTTACCTGCCATACGAAGCCAGTGGAATATTGAGTTCGATCGGTGGAATTAAAGATCTGTTAAAAGGGCAGTGATTTAATTGAGTAGTGCCAGAAAAATTATTACGATTTAACTGTGATAATTTTCCCAGAAAGATATCCATAGTTAGAGCTGTACTGAAAAGACAGCTCTTTTCTTTTGCGTTTTAAGGAGATTCGGTATTTTGAACTCATTGTAATGTTTGTGTTAACTAAAATTAAATGAAATCTTAATGCGGCTGTTTTGTTTGTGTTACTCCGTTTTTTAGTGGCATTTTTGCACAATACCAACTAAATTATAATCTATTAAAAAAGTCATATGAGATACGTAATGTGTTTAGCATTGTTGATTTTTGTATCAGCAGTGGGAAGATCGAATGAGTTAGATGCAGAGAATAAGAATAATTCTTTGTATCAGAGAGTAGAGGGAAAACCGAAAGTATTTATTGAGGGAGCGAGATTGGATATGGACTATTTGCGCCGCAATATGAGGTATGTTGATTTTGTTAATGACCCTGCAGTTTCTGATATTCATATTATTATTAATTCGCAAATAAGTGGTTCTGGTGGGATTGTATATTCAATTCGTTTTATTAGTAATACATATGATAACTTTTCTGAATACACTATAACAAGCACAACAGCATCAAGTGATACTGATGAAGAAAGTCGTAAGAAAATTACCGATGCTCTTTCATTAGGAATTATGCCATTTGTAAATGAAAGTGATATTGCTGGAAATTTGAGCATAAATTATCGGGCTGAAGATGAGTCAGGTATAAAGATTGCCGAAACTGTTGATCCTTGGCGTAATTGGACATTTAGAGGTAATTTTAATGGCGGAATAAATGCAGAAGAAAAACGTAAAAGTTACGATTACTCAATAAATTTACGTGCCGATAAAGTAGCCGAAGAATGGAAATTAAGGAATAGCGCTTTTTCAAGTGTTAGTACAACAGAAACAAAAGGTATTGATAAAACTTACGTGTCTGAAAGAATCAGAAATAATATTTCATCAAGTTTTGTGAGAAGCTTAAGTCCCCATTGGTCAGTCGGTGCATTTGGAAGTTATTCTACCAATAATTATTCAAATATTGAGTACTCTGTTTCGCTCAAACCGGCAATTGAATATAATATTTTTCCATGGGATATGTCTGACCGTAAGGTTTTTACCATTGCCTATCATGTGGGGCCAGAGTGGGCAAAGTACTATAAAATCACTTCTTACGATAAAATGGATGAATTCCTTTGGCAGCATTCACTCCGACTCGATTTAGAAATAGTAGAAAAATGGGGGGAAATCAATGCTGGCTTAAACTATTCAAATTATTTGCATGATTTTAGTTTGAACAATATAAGATTTGATACTCGGTTTTCATTTCGAATTGTTCGTGGAATATCAGTTAATTTTAGGTTTGATATCGAAAGAACACACGATCAGATATCATTGCCAAAAGAATCAATCTCACTCGAAGATCTTTTGCAGGGAAACAGACAGTTAGCATCTTCATTTGGAATCGGTGCAGATATGGGATTAAGCATTCAGTTCGGTTCAATTTATAACAATATTGTAAATAATCGATTGTAAGCTAAATCCATTCTTTCGCTTGCAATAACTAAAAAATAGGTTCTGGAAATTTTGTGTTGAAAGTGAAAACAAGTAAGAATTGTTAAATCATTTTTAACGCCTGTTCGGATATTGTGATAATGAACAAAAAAAGGATAATTTTGTCTGTTCTTTTTTGAAAATCAAAAAAATACAATAGAATGGCACAAATAAAAAAGGTTTTACTAATGATTCTCGACGGATGGGGAATCGGTGATGGATCGAAAAGCGATATTGTTGCAACTGCGCCAACTCCTTTTATGGATTCACTAAATGAAAAATATCCACATTCACAATTATTAACTTCAGGAGAAAATGTTGGGTTACCTGATGGTCAAATGGGAAACTCTGAAGTTGGGCACTTAAATATTGGTGCTGGCCGTGTACTTTATCAGGATATGGTAAAAATTACAAAAGCCATTCGTGAAAAAACATTAGGTGAAAATCCACAGATTGTAAAAGCATATATATACGCCAAAGAAAATAACAAGAAAGTTCATTTAATTGGTTTGATTGGTCCTGGCGGAGTGCACGCGTTGAGCTCGCATATGGTTGCTCTTTGCCAGATTGGAACAGACATGGGCCTTTCTGATATTTTCGTGCATGGTTTAACCGATGGTCGCGATACTGATCCACGCTCAGGATATGGATTTCTAAAAGATGATTTGGAAGCACTTGAATCCACTAATGGTAAATTTGCTACTATTATCGGTCGCTATTATGGTATGGATCGTGATAAGAATTACGACCGTTTAAAACTGGCGTACGATTTATATACAGAAGGTAAAGGTGAAAAATCAACCGATTTATTAGCTACTATTCAAAAATATTATGATGAAGGCATCACCGATGAATTTATGAAGCCAATTGTTATGGTGGATGACAACGGTGAGCCGCTTGCTAAAATTGAAGAAGGTGATGTTGTTATTTGTTTTAATTTCAGAACCGACCGTTTACGCCAGACAACAATTGCTTTCACACAGGAAGATCTACCGGATTACGGTATGAAAACCATGGATCTACAGTGGTATACCATGACAAATTATAAAGCAGATTTTAAAGGTGTCAATGTAATATTCGATAAAGAGAATGTAGTAAATACCATGGGCGAAGTGGTTGCAAATGCTGGATTAAAACAAATCAGAATTGCCGAAACTGAAAAATATGCTCACGTAACATTCTTCTTTAGTGGTGGGCGTGAAGCCGAGTTTGAAGGAGAAAGCCGAATTCTTGTTCAATCTCCAAAAGTGCCAACATACGATTTACAGCCTGAAATGTCGGCTCCCGGCGTGCGCGATGCCATTGTCCCAAAATTGAAAAACGGGGAAGCTGATTTTGTTTGTCTGAATTTTGCCAATGGTGATATGGTTGGGCATACTGGTGTTTATGAAGCGATTTATAAAGCAGTTAGTGCAGTTGATTCATGTGTTAAAGATGTTGTTGAAGCTGCAATTGAAGGTGGTTATAGCGTAATGATTATTGCCGACCATGGTAATGCTGATAACGCTGTAAATGCGGATGGATCGCAAAATACTGCCCACTCTTTAAATCCTGTGCCTTGCATCTTTGTCAGCGATAAAGAAAATGTAACTGTTGAAAATGGGATTTTAGCAGACGTAGCACCAACCTTGTTAACGGTTATGGGACTTGAAGTTCCTAAAGAGATGACCGGTAAATGTTTGGTTAAGTAAGTTTATTAATTCAATAAAATATAAATGAGGAATCTTTATTAAGATTCCTCATTATTTTTGTGTAGCAATTTATTATCGGAATCTGATGATAGAAATAGGTCGTACCATACTTAGTAGAGATATTTTTGAGGAGCATTTTGTTTGTGATCTCTTGAAATGCAAAGGTGCATGTTGTGTTGAGGGCGATTCGGGAGCCCCACTGACTACTGAAGAAGCCATTTTTATCGAACAGGATTACGATCAATTTAAAGACTACCTTCCAGTAGCTCATAAGAAAGAAGTACAAGCACAAGGTTATTCAATTATTGATAGCGACGGTGATTTGGTAACGCCTTTAGTTAATAACCGACAATGCGTTTATTCTTTCACTGATGAAAAAGGCATTCTTAAATGTGCTATTGAGAAAGCATATTTTGAAGGTAAAACAACATTCCGAAAACCTGTTTCCTGCCATCTGTTTCCAATTAGAATTACAGAATACGAACACATGGATGCAGTAAATTATCAGAAAATCAAGATATGTAAACCTGGTAGGGTGTGCGGAAGTTTCAGTAAAACGCCTCTCTACAAATTTCTTAAAGAACCACTTATTAGAAGATATGGTGAAGCATGGTATAAAGAAATTGAAATAGCAGCACAATATTTTGAAAATATTAAATAGATCTGTTAAAATCCTATAAGACAATTCCAACATTTTATAATAAAAGTTTAATATCCCAATCATTGAAACGGACTGTCTCCATTGCGGACAATGTCCACATGAGAGATTTTGTGTCCCAATATGAGTTATGAGATATTTTGGTAGGGATGTTTAAATTTCAGAAAATCAATTATATAGGAATTTGGCACTCCAATTGTTATTACTTTGGCACATCGACGCTTAAGATGATTAAAAAAACAAACTTGTAAAAAATTAGA
>JAFGWG010000056.1 GCA_016937255.1 Bacteroidales bacterium | reverse complement strand
TAGCTCAGTTGGTAGAGCACGACCTTGCCAAGGTCGGGGTCGCGGGTTCGAGTCCCGTTTTTCGCTCAAAAAACGAAGTTATAAAGCTTCGTTTTTTTACATAACAGGATTGCTCGAGTGGTGGAATTGGTAGACACGCCGGACTTAAAATCCTGTGGCCCTCGGGCCGTGCGGGTTCAAGTCCCGCCTCGAGTACAAAAACAGCGCAATTTGCGCTGTTTTTGTATTTTAGATGCATGGCAACAGTATATATTTTATATTCTCAATCAATTGACTCCTATTATGTAGGGAGTTGTATTGATCTTGAAAAACGAATTATTGAACACAACTCTGGTGCTTATGATAATAGTTTCACTAAGCGGGCCAAGGATTGGTTGATTTATTATAGTTATGATTTGGACTTTGAACTAGCAAGGAAGATTGAAAGTCATATTAAAAAGATGAAAAGCCGCAAGTATTATGAGAACCTCAAGAAGTTCCCGGAAATAATGCAAAAACTGATTGAAAAATATAAGGGATAGCCGTGCGGGTTCATCCCGATAGCTATCGGGACCCGCCTCGAGTACAAAAATCCAAATAAACGCCCTGTAAATCAATGGTTTACGGGGTTGTTTTTTATCGGGGGTACAAATTGGGGTACAAAACCCTGTGAAAAGAGGTCGTTTTTGCCGTGTATTGATAGTCAAAAAATCGTGTATTCTCTTTTTGTACCGAAATACTCACAAAAACTAACTTAACGAATTTCTCTTTTTATGGCGTCAAATTCGTAAGATTGTTTCTTTTATGTATTCCAAAGTGTCCGACAATAGTTTATAGTAACCATGTAGGGTGTGTGTTTGGCGATGCCGGTGTCCTCATCGCAGCTCAAATGAGTAAGGTTTTTATGCGATCACATAAAATTATGCCGTATTGCTCTCTTGGCAAACAAAATAGAGAGTCTATTTAGGTGAATTATATGTGTACAAATAAAAAATACTTGAATAGTTTTACTCTGTTTATCTTCCCTCTCATTCTCAAATCCCCACTAAAAATCCCATAATTTTCGTTTTTCTCCTGTAATTCCCTATATTTACAAAAAAAACACCATGCTTGTACGAAGTCTAAAATGCACCGTTTGCGGAAGCCATAAGGTTACTGAACCCCAACACATGTATATTTATTGCGATTATTGCGGTAACTGGATGGGTTTTGACATGAAAGCAGCCACCAATGAAAACATTAAAGTTTTTACCCGCGAAAACATGAATTCGCCTGAGGTTCAGCAATACACTTCGCTGGCCACTGAATTTTTCAACAAAGGGAAGGCGCTCGATATTGAAGGGTTTAAACAGTCGATTCTGCGTTTTCATGAAATGGAATTTAAAATATTTCCCATGCGGCATGGACCCAAGGGTAAACAGCCTTCTTTTCAGAAAAAATATCTCGATTTTTACAAAGCCTATTACAACGAAGTGGTTGATGAGGAATATTTGCGAAAAAAATATCTGCTTACCGATCCGATTTACGACACTCAACAACTTACATATCAGGTGGAGAACGGCAGAGTAATTTATGAGTTTGATGAGAATTTTAAAAAAATGGTCGATGCATATGTGAAGTATATTTCTGATTCTGTTAATCGCGACAGCAAGCTGGAATGTATGGCTCTTCATCCTGAACCTGCTGCAATTCAAAGTAAAGAGGTTTTAATGGAAATGTCAATACAGGCATTTATTCAGGCGTATGATGAAGATATTGCCGAAAAAATTGTGGAATATCTGGGCATGGAAGATAAATTTATTGAAATTGATGATGTGAATCTTTCAGATTATCCATGCAGAGTCTGTTCAAAAGTATTAAAGGTTCCTGAAGGTGCAACAACAGTTTTTTGCGAAGATTGTGGTTCCCTCAATGAACTTGAAAATGCCATGATTAAATGCCACAATTGCGGTGCTGCTTTTGATCCACAGAATAAAGAAGCCTGCCCTTATTGTACTTCTGTTTTTATGCAGCATCATTCTATAAACGATGTGATTGCCGAATCGTATAAGAAAGCGACACAAACGAATACCAGCAAAAAATCCTTCTGGAAAAGAATGTTTGGAGGTTGATATTTTCTAAATTCTTACCGACCTTAAGAGTCGGATAATGATAGCCCCAAGTGTTAAGCTAATGCAGTGCTATTAAAGTCGCAAAGCCAGTTTTTGGCACAATATTCGGGAGCCGCATGAATATTGTGCCAAAAACAATATCAAAAACAGATTCTTTTTTTCAGTCTGACAATATTATTCACAATTTTCCCATTATATTTGTTATGCATAAAATTTACAACATGAAAAATGCCATTTTATCTCTATTCGCTTTTGTATTAAGCATCTCCCTTCTCGCTCAGCATTCGGAGTTTGATTTCAATTTTGAAAAAACTTCTATTGACCGGAAAATTCCGGAACAGACAATGATCTGGGGAAGTAATTATAATGTACTTGTACAAGCTGATTTAGTGAAAGAAGGGGAGCACTCTTTGCATATTATAAAAGGCGAAGATGCCACAGACTCTGATTTCGGCTGCCTTGTTTTTGCCGTTCCGGTAACCTTTGCCGGCGATAAAATTCAGGCAAAAGCCACCATTAAGTGTAAAGATGTTGACAATGGTGGTTATGCAGCTGTTTTTATGCGCATCGATGGACCGGAAGGATTCATCAGTATGAGTAATCATAAATCAATCGGGTTTACTGGCTCTGTTGATTGGAAAAAGAATGCAACATTGAATACAGAATTGCCCGAACAAGCCACAATGGTATATGTTGGTGTAATTATTAAAGGCGGTGGAGAGCTATGGGCAGATGAAATTGAATTGCTGGTCGATGGACAATCATATCTTTTGGCAGATCCCAAAAAAGTAAAATTATTTCCGGCGGATCACGATTCTGCTTTTGCTGAATCCAGCGAAATAGATTTGGAGATACCAACCAAAGAAGAAGTGCAAAGCTTGGCACTTTTGGGTCGGGTTTGGGGCTTTCTGAAATATTACCATCCTGCAATTGCTGAGGGGAAATACAATTGGGACAATGAATTATTTAGGTTTATGCCTGGTTATTTGGCGGCTCCCGACAAGGAAACACGCAATGCATTGCTTTGTGCATGGGTAGATTCGCTTGGCGAATTGAGCGGCAAAACCAAATTGCCTAAAATGAACAAAAAGACCCGCCTCTTACCCGATCTCGATTGGATTAAGGACACGGAATTACTTGGTTTTGAGCTGAGTGCAAAACTTCAGGCAGTCAGAAATGCAAAACGCCCAAATGATCACTATTATTTTACACTGAAAAATGGAGTTGGGAATCCGGTATTTCTTCACGAAAATCCTTATCCGAAACTTGAATTACCCGATGACGGGTTTCGCTTGCTGACGCTTTTCAGATACTGGAATGCCATTCAATATTTCTATCCATATCCATATATGATTGAAGGAAAATGGTCGGATGCTCTTGAAGAGTTTATTCCCGAGTTTCTTACAGTGGGCGATGAGGTTTCTTATTCTTTATTGGTGCTGAAACTAGTTTCCAGAATCAACGACACCCATGGATATTTAGAAAGTGATGCGGTTGAAAATTATTTCGGACGAAACTATGCGGCATATAAACTCACTTTTATTGAGGGAAAACCAGTGGTTACGGGATACCGAAGTGAAAAACTTGGTGTGGATGGCGGTCTTGAACCTGGCGATATCATTATTGATGTAAACGGAGAATTGATTCGGGATATGATAAAGCGCTTATCGCCCTATGTTCCGGCATCTAACCATGATGCAAAGCTGAGAAAAATTGCCAACCTGATTTTGCGCAGCAATAACCGCGGGGTAAATGTAACCATCGACCGGCAGGGAATCACCAAATCGGTGAGCGTTTCTTGTCATTCTCCTTCAGCATTTGCCAACGAAAGCACTACCAATGATCAGCCGGCATGGAGGTTTTTATCGGATAATATCGGGTATGTTTATCTAGGCACTTTACAAGCCCGCGATGTGCCTAATGTCATGCGCGATTTCAGAGCCACGCAAGGCATAATCATCGATTTGCGCTGCTATCCGTCTGCATTTACTGTGTTTACGCTTTCAAGATATTTCAATAAAAAACCGACCGAATTTGCCAAATTTAGTAATAACGACAAGTCGAATCCCGGTTATTTTACCTATACAAAACCGGTGAAAACCGGCAAAATTAAGCCTCCGTACCCCGGAATCATAACCATATTGGTTAATGAACAAACCCAAAGCAGTGCTGAGTATCATGCCATGGCTTTCAGAGCTGCACCTCATGCCGTTGTTGTGGGAAGCACTACCGCCGGTGCCGATGGAAATGTGAGCAAGATTGTACTCCCCGGAAACATGACCACACAATTTACAGGAATTGGTGTCTATTACCCCGATGGAGGCGAAACTCAGGGCGTAGGCATCGTACCCGATTACGAAGTAAGACAAACCTTATACGGCTACCTCAACGGCTATGATGAAGTACTGATTAAAGCCGGAAAGATCATTGAGGGGCGTGAGTAAATATTCGGAAATTTTGTATCTTTCGGTCTGATTATTAACACTCTATATGAAATATTTTATATTTATTTTTCTGATTACTTTGGTTTTATTTTCCAAGGCGCAAGTACATAGAAGTACTCATGTTATAGAGTTTGATGTAGCACCAGTAGATATTACTGACACATTATACCCTGATACAAGCTTTAAAGAGGCAATTGAATTTAAACTTGGAGGTGAAATTCAAGGGTATAGCCATTCCAATCATGCCGAAAGAATGATTCCTGTTGATAATCATGGTTTTCTAACGGCAGTGCATCTTTCGTATGCAAAACACTATCCGTTAGTCATTAGCCCCGATATGATATGGTTATTGATTTGTCAGGGACTTGCACAGCATATCAGCGCAAACCCGGAAGAATTTCGAAATCAAATTGTTAGTCATTCAGGGAAAGCGAAAATAGAAATTGTCAGGTTAGATTTCAAACGTGGTGATGAAAAGAATCCTTGGCATGAGGTTTTTGCCGAGTTTAGTGATAGCCTTTCAAATAAAATTGATGGTGAATTGTATAGCGCTTTTGTACATGAGTTCTCAACCACAGGAGTTGATGAAAAAGCAGCGTTTGAAATTGCATTAATGGAAGCTGTTGAACCATTTTTCTCTTTCGATCTGAATATTGCATGTGGAATTCCAAAAATATATCTGGAAGGGGAAACGAAGGATTGGCAGTGGATTCAGGAAAATGTTCAAGTATTGAGAAAGTACAAATTGGATGCCTGGGCTGACGCTCTTGAGCCCGTTTTGGATCAGTTTGTGCTTGCATCAAAAGGTGATATTGATAAGGTTTTTTGGCAATCATTCTATTTTTGGAAAAATATGTGTGGAGTTCGGATAAATGGGTGGGTTTGTAGTTTTTTCCCTTATGATCCGTATGGCAATTACCGCGAGAAATGGTTGCAAAAATCTCCCGGCGAAAGAACTTTAGCACCAATGGGATTACCCAGCGGAATTTCAGTAGTTCCGTTTACTCTGATTGATTATACAGAACGGATTAAAATGGAGTTTCTTTCAGGATTTTTGGGTATTGAACAAGATACTGTCACTATGGCATTAAGACCTGTTATAGGATATGCAGTTTGGGAGCCACCTCCTCTTAATCTTGCGGCCTCTCAGGAAGAGTTTGATAGCAGGGGCATGGCTCATGTGCGATTTAATGGTCCTCCCTTAAATACTATGCTTGATGATATTTGGATTATTGATGAAGGTCATATAATTGGGATGGATTTTTTATTGGAACTTAGTCATCAAAGCAGCTCTTATTATGAGGAGTTTTTATCTGATAAGGTAATTATATATCCTGATTTGAATATTATCCCTGGCGGAGAGTTTCAGGATAATATTGATTCACTTAGAAATATAATATTGTCGCAAATAACTACAGATTCTTTGCCGCAATATTTTGAAGTTCCTTTGTTTGTTACAAAAATGGGTTTTGTATCAATTGGCAGTCTTCCTGAAGAATTATCTGATTATGACACGGAAAGAATTCACAAACTGTCTGAAGTATTATCCGATGTAGCCCCGGCAACAATTAATGGTGTTCCAATTCCTTCAATTTACTATATAGAAATTGGCAAAAGAAAAGACGAAAAACAGAAGCCCAAAGAATCTGAAGAGGGGAAAAAGAAACTCCAAGAAAACCTAAAAAATAACTGACGCTAATTTGAAATCCAACCCCTCGGTGTAGATTGCATCTACACCGAAACTATCATAAAACAATTAACTTAAAAAGTTGTGAACTGATATAAAATAATGTATCTTTATTTTCGTGAAATCAATCCATAAAACAATATTACGATTAAAACTCTCCCTAGGTATGCTTTTCCTCCTGCTGAAAGGAAATGAGGTGAAGGGGCAGGAGATATTTGATGGCTGGACATGCTACAGAATGTCAAAAAGACCAACAGGAATTGTTTGGGATTTGAAAGCAGATTTTTCGGCCAGCAAAACATTTCCTGTTCAAAAAGGGAATCCTTCTTTATTATCATTTGGCTTTGGACATAATTTTAAGAATTTTACCATTGGAGCGCGATATAATTATCACAAAAATAAATCTGGTTTTGGTGGATATTTTAGATACTTTATTTATGACAATAAAGTCGCGTCTGGATACAGGTTTGATCTTCCACTTACTGTTTTTTTAGAATCGTCTCTTTCATCACCACTTGCGTTAGACCAATATCATGAGGCGTTTTCTTTTTCATATGGAATTATTGTCAGAGATAATACACTAGCTGGGGTTGAACTATTTCATTCAATAAATACTGATATGACTTCGGCTGTTGGATATTATTCCAGTTTTGGGGTTCGTTTGCATTATTATTTATTTGTTAGACATGTGGCAGAATTTCAGTTTTGAAAAATGAATAACCTCACGAAGCTCATATTAAAACTCAAATTCACCCTCGGCGTGATTATCCTTATGCTTAGAGGAGCTGGGGAGGTGAAGGGACAGGAGATTATTCCTCAGGGTACTTGTTATAGAGGGGTCCCTCCAAGGCCTAGATTATATTTACATGGAGATTTTTCTTTTGCTAAAAACTGGCAGCACAATGATAATGGTGGTGCATTTACTTTGCAGCTCGGGCATAACAGAAGTATAAGAACACATGGGTTGAGGTTTGATTATCAGAAAGATGCTTCTTTTTTTGGCCCGTATTTAAGAATTTTTCCAAATGATAGAAAGTGGGAAAATCGTTGGGATTATGGATGGTCATTGACTTCTTTCGTGGAAACAGCAGTTTTGTTTCCCCTTAATAAAGATCTTTACCATAACTCAATTTCTGTCTCATATGGGATTATTTATAGTGATAAAATCAGAACAGGCATAGAGCTTTTTCAGTCATTTCGCTCAGAAATAACTACACCAGAAGGTTTTAATATGTACACAGGAATACGATTTCACTACTTTTTTGTAGACAGAAGTATCTTCGTCCTGAAAAGAAGAAAAAAATGAAATACCTAACCATACTCTTTGTGCTATTTGCAACAAGCAACTCCGCCCAAACAACCTGGCAAAAATCCATCCTCGACTGGCAAGCCGAAATGAACCGCGAATTTGCCGATACAGCCGAATCACCGCTCGACGAAGCCGACCTTCTGCATTTTGAAAGCCTCGACTTCTATGCACCCGATTCTGCTTACCGGGTTCAGGCCATAATACATCTGGCAGAAAATGCTGCGGCATTCCCAATGAAAACAACTACCGATCGCGCACCCATGTACAGAGTATATGGTTATCTGCATTTTGAAGTAAATGGAAAAAAGTGTATACTGGCAGCATACCAACGCATAGAATTCTCCACCAGCGACGACTATGCCGATTATCTATTTGTGCCATTTCTCGATCAAACCAATGATAAGGAAACTTATTACGGCGGTCGATACATGGATATCCAAATTAGCCCGTCCGGCAATTATACCCTCGATTTCAACATGGCCTATAACCCCTATTGTGCATACAGCGATCGTTGGTCTTGTCCGCTCGTGCCCGAAGAAAACACCCTAAATTGCAAAATAGAAGCAGGGGTAAAGAAATTTCATTAAACCTGCTCGGCAAAACCTACAAGGTTTTGAAAACCTTGTAGGTTTGTGCGGCAGGGATTTCTTATCTTTACACCGTGAAAGTCAAATTATCGGTTGTCATCATCACCTTCAACGAGGAGCGGAACATTGCGCGCTGCATTGATTCGGTAAAAGATATTGCCGACGATATTGTGGTGGTCGATTCCTTCTCTAAAGACAAAACCAAAGAAATTTGCCTCGAAAAAGGAGTGCGTTTTGTTGAACATGCTTTCGAAGGACATATCCAGCAAAAAAACTGGGCGATTACACAAGCGAAATATCCGCACGTGCTATCGCTCGATGCCGATGAAGCACCTGATGAAAAGCTGCAGCAAAGCATTTTGGCGGTAAAAGAAAATTTCACAGCCGATGGTTATTCCATGAACCGATTAACCAATTATTGTGGCACATGGATACATCATTGCGGGTGGTATCCCGATGTTAAACTACGTCTTTGGGATAGCCGCAAAGGCAAATGGGGAGGGCTGAACCCACACGATATCTACGAAATGGAAGATGGGTGCACAATTGAGCATTTGAAAGGCGATTTGCTGCATTATTCATACTATACGCGTGAAGATCATCTAAAGCAGATTGAAAAATTCACCGAAATTCTAGGGCAATCCATGTTTGAAGCTGGCCGAAAGACCAATCCGGTGGCGAATGTTTTCAAAGCTATTTTTAAGTTTATAAGAGATTATTTTCTTACAGCCGGCATACTTGATGGTCGCGCGGGATTCACTATTTCCTGGCTATCAGCTGGAGCAACATATAAAAAATACAAGAATCTGTGGCGTTTACAGAAAGCGGCGAAGAAAAAATAATTAACGATCAAGCCAAACCGTAATTCCTAAATTTAGTAGCATTTTACCATACCCGGCTTCGGCATATATGGCGGTATTATCTCCAACATATGAACGGTAACCAAACACCACTTCGGTAGAAAATGGCAGTAATCTTTCTGGAACTCTGTCATCAACCAATGGGTCATCGCTGGTCATTTTCATCATGAAAAATTCATATCCGACACCAAATCCAAAATAAGCATCATTGTTACGGTTTCCTGCAAAATGTATGTTCATGCGTCCCAAAAAGCCTAAAGAAGCACCACTGAATTTCTCCTGATAAATGGTAGGTTCGTAGGTCCAGGTTTCATTATTATATGCCATCACACTTTTATCCCATTTGAATGAAGCCAGTTGAAAAAAGAAGGTGCCGCCAATTCCTACATAATCACTAATAGCAGTTTCATATCTGAAAAACAATGGGGGTAAGCTTGCATTTTTAAAATTAGTCAACAGTGCATGATTGCGGGAAACAGGGTTGTTTAATCCATAAATACCAGTGCCAAAGGATATATATGATTCCCCTTCCCGAAAAGCACTACGTCTGCGCATTATTGTCATCGTAGAATCGGGTTGCACAGCCAGGAGAATCTCTGGAAAAATGAGTAGCAGAAGGAATAAAAGACGACGCATAAAATGATTTTTAATGGATAAATATACACTTTTAAGGCTGATATTGCAATTAAATTTCATTTACATTTTCTAATGGGTATTGCTCTATTGACGTTTTGGGATTGCTACGCGATGGCGAACTCTATATTATCGAAAACTACCAGGACGCGTTTTATCTGGAAGATTAATTTGCTCTAATCAGAGTTTTTTGGAGAATGTATCCTTTCACTTCCGCCTAAGATTGAAAGCGTGAAGAACCGAACGAAGTGAGCTCATAGCTTGCCCCGCATAAAGCGGGGAACACCTTAAAAAATAATTGATCTTGTGAATAAAATCAATGGAACGAAGCGTCAAAAAAACAATCATGTTCGAGGCACGTTAGGCGCAAAGCGACTAAAAGGCCGAGTTTATTGTTTTTAGCGGAGTGCAATTGATTTTTAGCTTTGAATCTTCAGCGGTTGATTTTTTGCTGATCACGCCACAGCGTGAGCAGAGCCCGCCCGGCTTGAGGGCATGAGATAAAAAAGAATTTCAAATGAAAAAAACTGATATTATTTATGGTTGGCGTACATTTTTCTCACTTCTGAATGTTCACTTACATTGCCATTCGCAATATCATCGTAAGACTTCATTATAATAGCTTTTTCTTTCTCTGATATTTCATTCCCCCAATCCTCAGAATCAGCTAATTCTAACATTTTATCAATGGTTTTATCATCTTTAAGCTGCAGAATCCACTCTATGAGTTTCATCTTTTTGGTTTTTATATCCATGTTCTACCAGTTTCTACAAAGATACAGAATACATAAACAAAACTCAAAAAATTGCTTGCAGTAATTTCTTTATTATCTTTGCACCCTCAAACACTCCTAACCGAATGTTTGAATTATTAAGAATGAGGGGAGAGATCAGGCTCTGAGAACCTCTGACAACCCTTCCGCAATGCGGAAAAAGGTGCCAAAACCTGCCGAAATAAACGGAATAATAATTTAAACGAAAGCCTCATGCACACCTATTTGTACAGCTTTGAAAATGCAGAACTCTGCATGACGTTTTTGTGTAAAAATTCGATACATGAAACGAATTGAATTTCTTAAAAAAGAACTTGCCCAGCGCATTCTTGTCCTCGATGGCGCCATGGGAACCATGATTCAGCGATATAAGTTGGAGGAAGAAGATTTTCGTGGCAAAAAATTCGCCCGGCACAGCCATAACCTCAAAGGATGCAACGATGTGCTGAATCTTACCAAGCCTGAAATTATTCAGGAAATCCATCTGCAATATCTTGAAGCTGGCGCTGATATCATTGAGACTAATACGTTTAATGGAACTTCAATTTCCATGGCCGATTATGCCTTGGAGGACCAAGTTCTAAGTATAAATAAGGCAGGGGCTGCTTTGGCTTGCGCTGCCCGTGATGAATTTCTGAAAGAAACCGGAAAACAATGTTTTGTTGCCGGCGCTGTGGGGCCAACCAATAAAACAGCATCGCTACCTACAGATGTGAATAAGCCTGGTGAAAGATCAGTAAGCTGGAATCAACTTTTTTCATCTTATTCAGAACAGATTGGAGCATTGATAGATGGTGGTGCTGACATCATTCTCATCGAAACTATTTTCGACACATTGAATGCAAAAGCGGCACTGGCTGCAGCAGAATCAGAAATGCAAAAGCGAAGCATCACCATCCCACTCATGATTTCAGGAACCATTGCCGATGCATCTGGTCGGATTTTAAGCGGTCAGACCCTCGAGGCATTTGTAACCTCGCTCACACATGCCCCTTTGCTTAGCCTCGGGCTAAATTGTTCTTTCGGTGCCGATCAGCTGGGTCCTTTTGTAAAGGAACTCGACAAAATTTCAAGTCTCCCGCTCAGCGTCTATCCAAATGCCGGGCTGCCCGATGAAATGGGAAACTATACCGAAAAACCTGCCCACACCGCATCACTCATAAAAAAATGGGCAGAAAGCAGCCAGGTCAACATTGTTGGTGGCTGCTGCGGCACCACACCAGATCATATTCGCGAAATTGCCAATGCAATAAGAGGAATACAGCCCCGCACAATCCCTGATTTGACTATGCCTCCGGACTTCACCATGCCTCCGGACTTCAGTCCGGAGACAAATACACAATTATCAGGGTTGGAAACCCTGATAATCAATAGGCAAAACAATTTCATCAATATTGGCGAGCGCACCAATGTGGCAGGATCCCGAAAATTTGCCCGACTCATTCGGGAAAAAAAATACGAAGAAGCCCTATCTGTTGCCCGGGAGCAAGTGGAAAACGGAGCCCAGATTATTGATGTAAATATGGATGATGCATTGTTGGATGCTAAAGAAGAAATGGCAAAATTTTTGAAATTTCTAAGTGCTGACCCTGATATAGCCAGAGTTCCTATTATGATCGATTCTTCAAAAATGGAGGTCATTGAGGCGGGACTTCAATGTTTGCAGGGAAAAGCTGTAGTGAATTCCATAAGCTTAAAGGAAGGGGAAGAGGAATTTCTGAAAAATGCCCGAACCATCAGAAATTACGGTGCAGCCATGGTAGTTATGGCTTTTGATGAGGAAGGGCAGGCCGTTACAGCAGACCATAAAGCTGCCATTTGCCGACGAGCGTATAATTTGCTTACAGAAAGCGGAATTCCACCTCAGGATATTATTTTTGATGTAAATGTTCTGACTATTGCCACGGGAATGGACGAGCATAATAATTATGCCTTGGAATTTATCGAAGCGGTAAAATGGATTAAGAAAAATCTACCAGGTGTGAAATGTAGCGGTGGAATTAGTAATCTTTCATTTTCTTTTAGGGGAAACGAAAAGGTGCGCGAAGCCATGCATGCCGTATTTCTGTATCATGCTGTGAATGCTGGTCTTGATATGGGAATCGTGAATGCCGGAAAATTGCCGATTTACGATGATATAGATTCAGATTTGCGATTATTGGTTGAAGACGTAATTCTGAACCGAAGAAAAGATGCTTCAAAACGATTAATTGTTTGGGCAGAAGTGCATCAGAATACAGAAGAGGATGAGAAAATTATTCTGGAATGGAGAAAATTTCCTTTGGAAGATCGAATTTCCCATTCTTTGGTAAAAGGTCTTAATGAGTTTGTGGATGAAGACATTGAAGAATGTCGCCAGGAATTCCACGACGGTCTTTCCGTAATTGAAGGGCCACTCATGAATGGCTTGAAAAAAGTGGGCGAGCTTTTCGGAGCCGGGAAAATGTTTTTGCCTCAGGTGGTAAAATCTGCCCGGGTGATGAAGCAAGCTGTTGCACATCTTCAGCCATGGATTGAAGAAGCCAAAGGGAAACAGACTTTTGCCGGTAAAATTATTCTGGCCACTGTAAAAGGCGATGTACACGATATCGGGAAAAACATTGTTGGTGTGGTTTTGTCGTGCAATAATTACGAAATCATTGATCTGGGGGTAATGACTCCTGCCGAAAAAATCATAAGCACTGCCATTGATGAAAACGCCGATGTCATTGGCCTCAGCGGTTTGATTACACCTTCTTTGGATGAAATGATATCTGTTGCCACCGAAATGCAATCTCGCGGATTGAAAATTCCATTGCTCATTGGTGGCGCTACAACCAGTGAATTGCATACGGCATTAAAAATTGTTCCAGCATACGATGGGCCCATAATTCATGTTCGAGATGCTTCACAGGCCGCGGGCGTGCTTGCTAAATTACTTCATCCTGAGGATAGAGAACCTTATATTTCTGAAGTGAAATCCAAGTATAAGAATCTGGCCGAAGAGTATATCGAAAAACAAAAGCAAACCTCATTATTATCGCTTTCTGAAGCTCGCAAAAATGCTGCTCAGATTAAATTCGAGGGAAATATTTCAAAGCCAGCTCAACTGGGTGTTCAACATATTTTTGAGAATCATTTGAGGGAATTACTTCCATTTATCGACTATACCTTTTTCTTTAAAGAATGGAATTTCAAGGGACGCTATCCCGCATTGCTCGATGATCCTGTGCATGGAAAAGAAGCAAGAAAGCTACTTGGCGATGCAAAAGATATGCTGGAATTGATTGTGAATCAAAAACTTCTGAAAGCACAAGCGGCATACGGTATTTTTGAAGCATGTTCTGAAAATGAAGATGTGCTTGTGGATGGTGTTAGGTTTTGCTTTCTGAGAAATCAAGAGGCTGAAAAAGAATCCAATGCTTGTCTTGCAGACTTTATTTCATCTGAAAAGTCCGATTTTATGGGACTTTTTGCCGTAAGTATGATCGAAAATGCACCAGAACTATTAAAAAGCTGGAAAGCAGAAAACAGAGAATATGATCTTATGCTTTTCGGAATTCTGAGCAACAGGTTGGCTGAGGCTTTTGCCGAATATTTACATCAAAAAGTACGTAAAGAAACATGGGCTTACGAGCCGGATGAGAACTTGAGTCCAAATGAGATATTGAAAGAAAAATATTGTGGAATTCGCCCTGCACCCGGTTATCCCGCATGCCCCGATCACAGCGAAAAAACCAAGCTCTTTGAATTGCTTAAAGTGGAAGAAAACCTCGATATCAGGCTTAGCGTCTCTTATATGATGGACCCACTTCCATCGGTTTGCGGGTATTATTTTGCGCACTCAGATGCACATTATTTCAATGTGGGGAAAATCGGTCGCGATCAGCTCGAAGACTATGCCAAACGCAAAAAAATGAGCATGGAAGCATGCGAAAAACTATTGACAATTAACTTAAAATAGCTAGGGTTGATCTCTCACCTGTCACGCAACAGGCGTGATCGTCCGACTGTGATTTTTTATTGGGGAGGACATGAGTGCATCAACCATCGAGGACAAGCAGTAAACCGGACGAACTCTTGTCTTCATTCTTCAGACGAAGAGATGTCCGGACAGAAAACAAAAATAAGAAAGATGAATATTGCAGAGAAATTGAGAAACACCAAAGAGACATTGTTTTCTTTTGAATTATTACCACCTTTGAAAGGGGACCATATAGAAGCTATTTACAGTACCATCGATCCGTTGATGGATTTCAGACCGTCATATATTAATGTTACGTATCACCGCGAGGAAGTGGTGTACAAAAAGCGCAGTGATGGTTTGTTGGAAGAGCGTAGTGTTCGTAAGCGCCCCGGTACTGTTGGAATTGTAGCTGCCATAATGCACAAATATAATATTGAGGTAGTTCCGCATTTAATTTGTGGTGGGTTTTCCAAAGAAGAAACCGAAAATGCACTCATTGACTTACATTTTCTGGGGGTAGATAATATTCTCGTTTTGCGTGGAGACCCCGACAAATCAATACGCATGTTTAAGGCAGATCCTGATGGTCATGAAAATGCAATTGGCTTACTGCAACAGGTTATGGAGTTGAATAAAGGCATTTATCTCGACGACGATATCGTAAATAATTCTGAAACTCATTTTTCTGTTGGCGTGGCCGGTTATCCGGAAAAGCACCCGGAAGCCCCCAATTTCGATAGCGACATTAGGTATTTAAAAGAAAAGGTGGATGCCGGAGCCGAGTATATTGTTACGCAAATGTTTTTCGATAATCGACATTATTTCGACTTTGTAGAGAAGTGTCGCTCAGCTGGAATCAATGTGCCCATTGTACCAGGACTCAAGCCTGTAAGTGTTAAAAATCACTTGAATATTTTGCCAAAGACTTTTGGGGTGGAATTGCCGGAAACGCTAAGTAAAGAGATGGAAAAGTGTGCTGATAATTCTGCCGTCAGACAACTTGGTGTAGAATGGACCACAGGGCAGGCCATTGAATTAAAAAGAGCCGGAGTACCCAGCATACATTTATATACCATGGGCAAAGCTGATAATATCAGAGAAATTGTAAATAAAGTTTTCTGAAAATATTTTTATTTATTGTTAAAATATCTATATATTTACCTCAAAAATAAACAGATATGAAAAGATTATTACTCCTTACTATTGCAATTCTTTTATCAGAAATTTCTTTTGCCCAGCTAACTTATGAAAAACGTCTAGAGTTTGAATTGAAAGACGGATATCATGATGAAACCATTTACGAATCTTCTAAAGGAGTTTTTGTTATGGAAGCCACCTCCGAAGAAAAAATCGGAGACCAGCATCAGATAAAATATGATTTATATAATAGCGATTTGGAACTGGAAAAATCCGAAACGGTGATGATTCCCGGGAAATTGAAGTTTAATGAATTGTATTATAACGACGAGTATATTTATAATTTTTATACCAGAAAAGAAGAATTTGCCATTGTTTCAGTGCGCATGGAAGATTTGGAGACTAATGTAACAGAAGGTATTTTCCCAGGGAAATTCAATTTTGCCGACATGAAAGTAATGGGGAATATCGCATATTTTCATGCCTTTAAAAAAGGAGCAGATTTATTGTATAAAGTTGACTTGGAGACCGGAAAGGCTACTGCTATTCCTATGATAGTGAAAGATTATAGTCCAAAGAAGGTGTTTGTAGAGAACTATCAATTACTCGAAAAGACAAATGAATTACTTATCTTTTTGACTGCAAGAATCAGTAAAAAGGAGTATGAAACGTATTTAATAATGGTAAATGAAGACGGTGATTTGGGCAAACCGTTTCAACTTTCTCAAAAGGATGGGCATAATATCTCCTCGGTGTCTGCTTGCAGGATATCTGAGAATGAGTTGGTCTTTACAGGAACATATTCTAAAAATGCGACACAATCAGAGGGCTTGTTTTTTGCTAAATCAACCGACGGAGATGTGGACTATGTTCAATATCATAATTTTCTTGATTTAAGTGATTTTCTTTCTTATTTGCCTGAAAGAAAGCAAAATAAGATAGAGAAAAAGAAGCAAAAGAAAGAAGATAAGGGCAAGGAGCTTTCCCTTAATTACTTGATTGCGGATCATGATATTATTGTACTCGATGATGGATACCTTTTCTTAGGGGAAGCTTATTATCCCACTTATCGTACGGAATCGCGTACTACTTTTGTGAATGGTGTAGCAACAACAACATACTACACGGTTTTTGATGGTTATCAATATACACACGCTGTTTTAGCTAAATTTAATAATGACGGATCGTTAGAATGGGATATTTGTTTTAAAATGTTCCCTTTTTACAAGCCATTTTATGTGAAACGCTTCATCGCTATTTCTGAGCAAACCGAAAATACAATTGGAATGGTATTTACCAGTGGAAATTCAATTGTTTCAAAAATCATTGATTTTGATGGCGAAGTACTCACTGATGAAGAATGGGATATGATGAAAACGGGTAGCGAAGATGATAAAACCCGCTGGACTTCCTCAAATATTGATTACTGGTATGGCAATTATTTCATTGCATATGGTAGCCAAAAAATTAAGGATAAATCTGATAAAAGCAAAAGACGGGTTTACTTTGTGAATAAGATTGGATTTTAGACTTCTTGCAAGAAACTTACTAATGTAAAATCCTCCAAAGTTTCAAAAACCTTGGAGGATTAATATGCTTGAAGGTTCTTGCTTATACCTTCACTTCCTTCCACTTCCCTTTTTTAAACCACCAGAATGCAATGGCAGCGAGAACGGCTTCCCCAACAAGAATGGCATAATACACCCCGTTTTGCTGAATTTCAGGCTGGCGGGTTAACCACCATGCAATTGGAATTTCAACAATCCAGAAAGCAATGAAAGAAAACCATGTTGGCCTTGCTGTATCACCGGCTGCATTAATGGCGTTTAGCAATACCATGCCCATTCCATAGATAACCATACCAGCGCTAACCAGCTGCAAACCAATTGCTCCGGGAATTAAAACTGACGAAACATCAGTAAATATTCCAATAATATACTTTGGAAAAATAAAGAGAACTATTCCGCAGGTGGTCATAAAAATCATATTGATATATGCCGATTTCCAAACCGACTTCTCAGCCCGCTTAGGATTTCCAGCACCTAGATTTTGCCCCAGTAAAGTCGCAGCAGCATTGCTCACTCCAACCGCTGGAAGCAGGAAGAATATCATAATACGTATGGCAATAGTATATCCTGCCAAAATATCACTTCCAAACTCTGCCATAATACGCATTAATCCAATCCAGCTGGCAGTTCCGATAAGATATTGTCCGGTAACGCCTGCCGCCAGTTTATAGACCTTCATTACACTTTTGAAGGAAAAGCGCATCATTCGTCGGGTTATTTTGATAATTGACGAACCCCTGAAAAGAAGATAAAACTGCCACAATACAGCCAGTGAACGGCCAATTATTGTAGCCAGAGCAGCCCCTTCTAATCCCATTGCCGGAATAGGTCCGAAGCCGAAAATTAAAATGGGATCGAGAATGATGTTTAGCGCATTGGCGAAAATGAGAACTTTCATTGAAATTACAGCATTTCCGGCTGAGCGGAAAATGGCATTTGCGGCAAAGAGAATCATAATAACGGGCGCAGATGCCATAATTAAAGCAGTGTACATGTGCATCTCTGCGGCAGCATCTTTTGTTGCACCCATGAGCGTCAGTAAATCTTCAGAAAATAGAATTCCACTTAATGCGAGTGGAATAGACATGATAATGGTAGCCAATATCACCTGAAATGCTGCAAGTGATGCTCTTATGGGACGTTTCTCGCCAATTCTTCGTGATATCATGGCGGTTGCGGCAACAGCAATACCAATTCCAATGGCATAAATTAATGTGGAAATTGATTCGGTTAATCCAACAACAGCAACTGCTTCTGATCCCAGTTTAGATACGAAGAAAATATCCATGATGGCAAAAAGCGATTCCATAAACATCTCCAATACCATGGGAATAGCCAATAAAAAAATGGCTTTCATTATATTTCCTTGGGTATAATCGTATTCTTTGCCTGAAATAGCAGAGCCTGTAAGAGATCCAGCCTTTCGGATCCCCTGAAAATTAATTCCAAAAATTATATTTTGTTTGTGTTTCTGTGGTAACATTGTAATAATTCTTTCTGTTCATCTCAGACCTATCTTTTTCATTTGCTTTTTGCAAACACTTTCAGTCATCCAGGGTGCCCGCGGATGTCTGAGAATTGAAAAGAAAATCACGGATACAGCCCCTGGTTTTAACAGGTGATAAAAACGACCGATGTATTAATCCATGTATTCATTGGGCTGTGTCTTTGAAATATTGTACTGCAAAATTATAATTTTTTTTTGATTCGCAATTCTATTGGGCTATTTTCCATGATTTAGAATGTTAAATCTATATGATTGGCTAAATTAAGGAGTGAAAATTGACTTCACAGTTGGTACTATCGTATATTTACAAGCTTGTGTCTTTTGAAAACAATTTTATGCGAGGGGTATTCTTTTTTCTGTTAGTGTTATGTGTATTAATTTCTCAAGCTCAAATTCCGGCCGGATATTATGATTCTGCGGTCAGTCTTAGCGGAGATGTTTTAAGGGCTGAATTGCGCGATATTTCTTCTGCAACTCATACGAAACTTCCATATACCAGCGCTGCTTTTGATGTTTGGGATGCGTATGCAGTAACCGACGTTTTTCCTGCACCCAATAATACTATTGTTTGGGATATGTATTCAGATATTCCTTCCGGAAGCCCTGCATATCAGTATACTATTTACATCGATCAGTGTTTAGGCGGATCAGCTGCAGAAGGAACCTGCTATTCTCGTGAGCATGTTATGCCAAATTCATGGTGGGGTGGGCTCGATAATGCCGCCAACCCACAATATACTGATGTGCACTGTCTTTTTCCTGCCGATCAGTATGTGAATCAGGAGAAATCTTCTTATCCGCTTGGAGAAACAAGCAGCCCTTTTTATATTTCTTCAAACGGTAGCGCAGTGGGGTCTTGTAGTTTTCCGGGATATAGCGGAACCGTATTTGAACCTATCGATGAATATAAAGGCGATTTTGCCCGTTCATATTTCTATATTGCCACTCGTTATATGGATGATATTGGTACTTGGGTGACTAGCTATCCTTCAACCGATGGTTCCTATGTAATTAATAGCAGCACTTCAAATCTTCATCCTTGGGTTGTAAATATGTTGGTGTCTTGGCATCTTAGTGACCCTGTAAGTGCCAAAGAAATTGCCAGAAACGATAGCATTTATTACGCCACTCCACAACATAATAGAAATCCGTATGTCGATCATCCGGAATATGTTTGTTTGGTGTGGACTTCATCTTATTGCACATCGGCTCCGATTATTATCAATGTAGCGCATACCCCTTCTTCGCCTGCAGCAACCAACGATGTTAGCGTTGGCGCAGATATTACCGATGATGGAACTGTGGTCTCCGCCATTCTAGTTTGGTGTATTGATGGAATAAGTTTCGGAGATACCATTGTAATGAATTTGAGCTTTGGAGATCATTATGATATCAGCAGCTTAATACCTGCTCAAACTGGTGGAACGACGGTTACCTATAAAATAATTGCCGAAGATGATCTTGGAAACACGGCTACTTCATCAGAGTATTCTTACACCATTCCTACAGGGGCATCATCGGCTTGTGGAACTGATCTTATTATTTCTGAATATATCGAAGGTTCTTCTTTCAATAAATACATTGAAATTTTCAATGGAACCGGTGTAGATGTAGATTTAAGCAATTACCGGTTGCGGCTATTTGCAAATGGTGGTACTTCTACTACTGCAGATGTGGTTTTAAGTGGAACGCTTCAGGCTGATTCTGTAATTGTTTATCAGCACCCTTCAGCAACTGCATATACCGGAACTGCTGTAAATAATAATGCTGTGAATTCTAATGGCGATGATGTCATTGCATTATTTAATGTTTCAGCGGGAGTCTATTCTGATATTATTGGACATATTGGTGAAGATCCAGGAACGGCATGGACGGGTGGCAGCAACACGACCTTAAATGCAACATTAGTTCGTAACGCCGATGTCTATTCGGGCATTTCCACTTCGATATTAGGCTTTCCCTCACTTGGCACAGAATGGACTATGTTGCCAACCGACGATGTTTCTGATCTCGGAAAACACACGACAACATGTCTTCCGTTGTCAGTTGAATTATTATATTTTAGAGCGGAGTGTTTGGACGAAAATTCAATGTCAGTTCAATGGGCAACTGCCTCAGAAACGAATTCTTCATTTTTCAGAATAGAAAAAAGCGTCGATGGAAGAGATTGGATTCCAATTGCCGACTTGCCTTCTGCAGGTAATTCCAATGCCACACAACAATATAATTTAGATGTGAGAGTTGATCAGGCTTCATATTTCCGTTTATGGGAATATGATGTAAATGGGAAAGAAGAATTATTGTCTTTTTGCAATGTGGATTGTCAGTATGAAAACACATTGAATTTTCAGGTATTTCCAAATCCTTTTAGGAATGATATTAGCATTGTATTGCCTGAAGACGCTCCTGAATTTCTAATTTGTATTAAGAATATTTATGGAGCCCAAGTTTATTGTGCTATAAAGACGGGCGGTAGTAAGAATGATATCATTCAGTTAAATCTACCCGATTTTAATACCAGTATGTATATCCTTGAATTTACCGTTTCTGGAAGCATATACAGAAAGCAGTTGGTACGTGAATAGTGCCATTTTAATTGAAAAATAATCTGAATAATTTGTGAATTATTTGTTGTATCTAAACAATGAGTTGTATCTTTGTGCTTAGAAACAATCTAAATTATGAAGAAAAATTCACATTTGAAACAAACAATTTCTTTATTGATTCTGATTTTCACGTTTTCAATTTCAACAATTGCTCAACAAAACACTGTCAGTGCCGGAGGAGATGCTTCTTCTTCAGCAGGAAGTATTTCGTATTCTATCGGGCAGGTTCAATATAAAACCATTGAATCTGATTCCGGTATTGTTACGGAAGGATTACAGCAGCCCTATGAAGTCTTTGAAATAGTGGCAATTGATGAGGTACAGGGCCCGGATATGAGTGTATATCCTAATCCGGTAACAGATATCTTATTTGTTGAAATTCCGCAATTTAGTGGAGAGAATGTCGAATATGCATTAACAGATATGCAAGGTCGTATTCTATTGCAAAGTGAGATCAGGGACAGTAAAACAGAAATTGAAATGCTTTCCCAGGCAGCAGGGGTATATTTCCTGCAAATGACCATTGATGGTCGGAAATTCAAAACATTTAAAATTATTAAAAGGAAATAACTATGAAAAAAATTCTCTTTTCATTTTCAGCATTTGTGTTGCTGATATTAATTATTACGCAGGCGAATGCGCAGGCTCCTCAGGCATTTTCATATCAGGCTGTTGTAAGAAATAGTAGTAACGATTTGGTTGTAAACACAGCTATTGGAATGCAGGTAAGTATTTTGCAGGGATCATCAACTGGTACACTGGTGTACGCAGAAACACATAATCCTACTACCAATGACAATGGATTATTTACAATTGATGTAGGCACGGGAACTGTAGGTACTGGTGATTTCACTACGATTGATTGGTCAGCTGGCCCTTACTTTATTAAAACCGAAATTGATTTGACGGGCGGTTCTACTTATAGTATTGAAGGGGTAAGTCAGTTATTGAGTGTGCCTTATGCATTATATGCCGGATCTGTTCCTGCTGATGCAGACGGTGATTCTACCAATGAACTTCAAACATTGAGCTTCTCAAATGACACTTTGTATATCTCAGATGGAAATTCAGTTGAACTTCCTTCCGGAGGTGCAGATTTGGATTGGGTAATATCAGGAAATGATATCTACAATGAAAACCAGCTAGGTAATGTTGGTATTGGAACCATGAGTCCTCAATACAGATTAACGGTTGGCGATACCGGACTGTTTAGAGTGGCTATTGGGCATGACGGTAACTTTAATGAAACAGAAGCTGGTCGTTTGGTGTTCACCGAAGATATTTCATTTACAGGTACTTGTGGTTTTGAAATTCATCATGATGGTGCTGCAAATACATTGTCTATCGAGTCAGGTTGCACTAATTTAAGTGACACATCAATTGTTTTCACCCGTACAGGTGAAGTTCGCATTCCCGAGAGAGTAAAAATTGGTGAAAACTCTAACCCAAGTGTCGATGTTCATATAAAACAAAGTACAAGTGGCAGTTCACCTGGAACTGCTGGTATACGATTTGAAGAAGCCTCAACAACTAATCAGTGGCAGCTCTGGAACGGTGGAGTTGAGTTCAATTTTGCATATAACGGAACTAGAGTTGCATTCATAGGCTCAACAGGAACATACAATCAAGTTTCTGATCGTCGTTTTAAAAGCAATATAACCGACATGGACAATGTTTTACCTCGCGTATTACAACTTCGTCCGGTTGATTTCACATATAACTTCGATAATGGTGGTAGTATGACTCCGGGATTTATAGCGCAAGAAGTATATGAATTGTTTCCGTCTTTAGTTTCTGAAACACCTGAAACAGGATACCTTGCCATTCCCTATGCTAACTTTAGTGTAATTGCAGTGAAAGCTATTCAGGAACAACAGATTCAAATGGATGAAATGAAAAAAGAAATCGAATTGCTTAAGACCGAAATTGAGGCTCTTAAGGCAAGATAATATTTTTTGTTTTCTGAAAAGGAGTTTTGTATTCAAGACTCCTTTTTTTATGGTGAAAAAATCATAACTTTGCAGCTCAAGGAGAGATGCCAGAGTGGTCGAATGGGGCGGTCTCGAAAACCGTTGTTCGTTATGCGAACCCAGGGTTCGAATCCCTGTCTCTCCGCAGCTATCAATAAACCATGTATTTGCATGGTTTATTTTGTATCTTTATAGTATGAAACTTAAAGCAAGCGCAGCCATACTTGCAGGGGGTGAAAACAAACGAAACAAGGGTTTTCCGAAGATCTTTGAACAGGTCGATGGGCAGAAGCTGATTCATAAGCAGTTGAAAGTATTGGAAACGCTATTTGATGATATTGTGATTGTCGCAGCAGAGAATCTCACATTTGATGAAGATTGTCCGCACCGAATTGTTCATGATCTGTTTCCCGGGAAAGGTCCGTTGGCAGGTATTCACTCAGCGCTTCATTATGCAAAAAATGAATCTGTTTTTTGTATTGCGGGCGATATGCCTTACCCTGATGCCAGAATTATTCAAAAACTGTGGAGTGCATTTTCAAAAAACGCATCTTCCGCCCTGATTCCGTCACACCAAAAAGGACGCGAACCGCTTTATGCATTTTACAGAAAATCGGCAATTGTCCCTATTGAAGACTGCCTAAAAAAGATGGAAAGACCTAGAATAATGTGCATTACCGACTTTATTCAGTACACTGAAATGCACTTCAGCCCTATTCCGAAATGCTTTGAAAATGTGAATAGTTTTAGGTAGACATTGCGGTAAGACTTCGGAAGTCTAAAACGTTCTATTTATTTGATTCAATTTTATAAATTAATTCGTCGAAATACCACTTGCAACTGGCTGAAAAAGCCAAAAACAATAAAATGAGTATTAAATAGGTTGCCACTGGAAATATCAGTATCAAAGGAGAATTGGAAATCCCTCCAAAATCAAATTCACCGAAAAGCTCAAGAAAATATATAGCCAGAACTACCAGAGGTCCGCCGATTAAGAAAAATCCTATAAATAAACTTACTCTCATCTTCAGATGCAGGATTGTTTTATTATCCGTCGACTCTACAAACCCTTTAATGGATATAGCTGGTAAAGGCATCCACTTAGCCAATCCTACCATAAAAATCACATTCATCTTTGATTTCGAAAATCTTCCAGATAGTTTTGATGCTTTTGAAAACTTCTTAAGCCCGGTAATGAATTCATTTTCCTTTTGGCTACAAGTTAGTGTATAAGTTCTTGATAATAGCAGTATTTGAAGAAACTTTTTCATTGCTTTTATTGTAGAGTTCTCGCCTTCAAAAAATGCTCCGGAGTCATCGCCGGAATTTCACTTTTACTAAAGTCTTTAATATTACGTGAGACAATTAATTGCATGCCTTCCCATTGCACTGCAGCAAAACTTTGTATGGCATCTTTAAAATCCTTAAACCCCGATTCAAGAGCTGAAAAAATCACATTTTTATCAATTGGAATGATATCGACAATGCTCAATAGCTGCTTAAGTTGTTTTATTACAAATGCATGAGTAGAGTTTTGTCGGAGTAGGTAATATAAATTGCTGCAAATCACCGGTGTAATAAAAGCATCAATTTCTTTTCTCTCGCAAAGTGATATTATTTGTGCGGCATTTTCTGCAAAAGGTTCCCGATCAAAAAAGAAATCTAAAATAACATCCGTATCAAGTAATATTTTGTCCATTACTATTGATGTTTTTTTCTCAGAATTTTTTGCAATTCCTTTTTATAATCAGAATAATCGGGTTTTGGAAATGAGCCCCTGAGAGATTTTGTAATAGGAGCAATCTCATACTCTGATTTTTCGCCAGAAGTAATTGCTTTCAAATAAATTTCGATAATCTCCGACAAGCTTCTGCCTTTGGATTTGGCATATTTCTTTGCCCGCTCAATAATTTCCTGTTCAACCGATAATGTGAGCTTTTTAGTCATTTTTCGTTGATTTTCTATTCATACAAAGATACAAAACAAATGCCGTACGTGCAAATTAAATTTCATTTATACGTATATGATCGGCTTTTGATAGATACTGCCGCCCAATTCTGTTCTCCGGGTTTCTTGTAAAAGCATATAAAACAAAAAGGAAAAACCATTCGGCTGGTTTCATTAAAATATAAATTAAATCTGACAACCACTTGATATTGAATATATGATAGTGTTTGTGTACAAAGCTCCCAACTCTATTGTAATTTCTTCTGATCGCGCGGTGTACTCCAGGCAATTTTTCTTCCAACAGTTCTTCAAAAGCATTTGAAATGAGCAATTGACGATTACAAATTATTCTCCCTCCGTTTCGTTCTCCATATCTTATAGGCTTCACCACTTTTTTGTGACCATTGGCAGCAACTGAGCATAAATAGTGCTCTCCACAATCTACATTTTCACACATATAGTCCCATTGAGAAAACCCATGTTTGTAGGTATCAGTGAAAGCCCGAATAATTGAATCC
>JAFGWG010000055.1 GCA_016937255.1 Bacteroidales bacterium | reverse complement strand
TCAGGCTTGCGAGGATAAAGATTGACTTTTTCATGATTGTTTGTTTTTTGTTTTTGTTTTGATTTCTGCCTGAGTTATTTCAATCGGAGTGCCACAACGTGCCGGAGAAGGATATGTCAGCCATGTAATACGCAGTATATCAGCGATATATGTTCGCAAATATCTTTGGCATGGCACAAATCACGAGAAGTCTTTAGGGGGATATTTGTCCTGAATTTGGACGAATAATCCAGTAATAGGACATTGTAATTGAGAAAACAAAAAAATTATTTTATTGAGGTGTTCAAATAAATACTTATGCAAAAGTCAAGAAAAAATGACTTTACAACATTAAATCGTTGCGCAATAGTATTGGTAGGGGGCGCAACATTTGATCGTTGTAATAACAGTAAATACCGTGAGGAGCTACTTATACAACGATGCAATTTCGCAAGTATTTCTTAGCTTTCGCATATTAGATGCGACGATTGCATGTTGTATGCTTGTTTACTTTTTATCATGTCAAAGTCATTACACTTCCATATTCGCAATGGATTAATTTGTAAGATGCTCTTAATTAGTGTTTTAATGTAAGTAAACAATTGAACACCTCATTTATTTTTTACTCGTCATAATCGCTCTAGAATACGATAATAGGTAATAGCTGTTCACCTCCGGGCTTTCCTCTGTACCAAGGCCGCTTTCAAATAATTCTTTGGAATCGTAAGCAAACATTTGCATCAGTACTTCTTTTTCTTTAAGCTCGTACATGGCCATAATTAGCGTACCCTGTACTTCAAAGAGATTTACCAGCTGATTTCCGATAAAATAGCTTTGTATTTCAATGCCATTTTGCTCATCGAGTATCCATTCGTAATCCTCTTCGCCTTTAATCATTTGGTATTCGCGAATATCTGCGCTGTCTTCACCATATACAATGGTAAAACTAACGGTATCATCACTTGTGCTGCTTTGAACATGTAATGCGCTGTATACATCCATATTCATCCCTAGCGTGGTGGTGTATTCTACTCGTCCTTCCCAGCTGCCTTCCCAGTTTTTTGGAAAGCTGTTTTCGGGCCATTGAGCTTGGGCAGCAAAAGAGACAATCAGAAATAGTGCGAAAAGAAAAATTCTATTTTTCATATCCAATGTGTTTTAAAAGGTCTTTAAGTACGATATTGTGATCAAAAGCCAGATTACCGATTTCGCCTACATTTACAAATTCAGCTTCAGCGGCATCATCACCGGCTTTAAAACCATCAAATTCGTGTTCAGATTCAGAAACATAGTAAAAAACAATGCCAATGGTTCTCTGACGTGGATCTCGGTCAATAGTACTGTAGGCTTTGAATTGCTGCAATCCGGCACAATCGATATTGCATTCTTCCATCAATTCTCTGCGTGCGGCTTCTTCTACAGTTTCATCCATGTCGACAAAGCCGCCAGGTAGTGCAAATTGACCTTTGTAAGGCTCATTTCCACGTCGAATTAATAATAAATCGAGTGTAGTTCCAGATTTTCTAAATACAGCAGTATCAACGCTTACTGCGGGTCTTGGATATTCGTAGGTATAACTCATTTTTCTGGTTTGGGCATGCTTTTGATATACACATCATTTTGTGGATATGGAATTTCTATTCCAGCTTCTTTCAGCTTTTTGAAGATCTTGAATCGAAGCTCACTTTTGGTATGTTCTATACGGAAAGCATTTTGACTAAAGAAAAAGAGAGAAAAATTAATAGAGGAATTACCATACTCGCAAAAGCGTACAAAGGGCATTCGCCCTTTTTTTGTTAGAATGTTTTCATGATTGCTTGCACAATCCATCAAAACCTCACGAACTTTCTCAGGGTCAGATTTATAGGAAACACCAAGGTCGATATGAAAACGGGTGTCGCGTCTGCTATGACTCCAGTTGATGATATTATTATCAACAAATTTCCGATTGGGAACAATCATAGTAATATCATCCCTGGTTTCTATCTTCGATGTTCGTAAGCCTATTTCTCTAACTTGCGCCACCAATCCGTCAACTTCTACTACATCGTTAATTTTTATATTGTGTTCTACAAGAATAATGATGCCGGAAATCAGATCCTGAAAAGTAGTTTGCAATCCAAAACCCAGTCCTACAAATAGTGCTGCCGAACTGGCGAGCAGAATGCCAACACTTACTCCCAGCGTATTAATGGCTAAAATAATTCCAATCGTCCAGCCAAAATATTTGATTAGGAGGTATATGGAGTGATGTCTGCTGTCGGCAGGGTCAACTTTTCTGGCTGCTCGCCTGAGAAATAATCGGACAATGTATAGCGCAATACGAGTAATTACAAGAACAGCTATGGCTGCAAGAAGCTCATAAACAGTCAACTCATAATCGTTTATTCTGAAAATAACGCTATTAAGTAACTCACTAAAACTCATAATTTAATATCTTTACAAAAAAAATTATGCGATTCATTGCTTTTCTTATTACAATACTTCCTTTGTGGACGATGGCTCAAATTATTCCCGATTTTCCTATCAGCCCACCTGAAAATCACACATTACAAATATACCAAAATAATATGGAAAAGTCAAAGGATTCTCGAATTCCGCTTTTTCATAAAGCAAAGGATATTGAAGATTTACATCTGCCTGTACTGAATAAAAACATGGTGCAAGGAGATACCTTATATATAATGAACGATTCCACCATTACGGGAGCTTGGGATTTCAATGGAAATATTGCTGTAATTGACACCGGAAAACTCATTTTTACCGGTGCTACAGCCACAATAAATGGTGATTTAATCGTTTGGGGATCAGATGCTCGTTGCGATATTTTAAACAGCACTTTGGCTATGCCTCAGGCTTATTTCTACCAAAGAAGTATGATCACGGTGGGAGATGCGGTTCTGAATATTGAAAACTCCACATTAAATTTTAATGGTTTACCTCATAATTGTGTGATTGGAGAAAACGGAACGATGAATTTGAAAAATGTCTATAATAGTGGTTTTCGCACCTGCGGGCTTTCTTCCACTGCCACTATTAATATTGATGAAATCAATGAGGCAGGAGAATTTGTGATAACCGGAAACAGTTCAGTGAATATCAAAAATGCTGATCATGTTTTGCTTTGGCATCATTTTCCGGATGGGGCAATTGTTTCCCATAAATTTCCAGATGGTGCAACTGTTGATTCATATGATTTTAGCAATGCTCTTCCGGGAGTTTTAGGAGTAAATTATACGGTAAACATTGATACCTGTACCGATGTAATGTGGGCATTAATGCCGGAGAGAAATACCAATATCACTATAGATAGCAGCTATATTCGATCAATCGGTCTATGGTTTAATGGCCATGATACCATTCCGGTAAGTGGACTTGTTAATCAGAGTAATTATAATCAGACAATTGGAATAAGTGACCGAACGCTTACCTTACAAACTTGTTCCGTTCGTACATGGAGCCTCTATCCTTTCGATTCTGTATATATTGATGTTACTGCAAGTATTGTAGGCGAAATAGGTGCTTTTGGTCATTCTGAAGTGCAAACCAATGGCATTATGGTGGATGGAAGTGGAGGGTATTTCTTCGCCTCTGATGAAACTGTGGTTGTGGGCGGATTTACAACAACAGGTACCAGTGTGCGTTCTGAGAAAAAAGGCATTATGCTTTATGTATATGGAAACGTGATGATGGGATCTGCAGAAGCATTAGACAGCAGTATTCTGATTGTTATGCAAAGCATTTTGCCCTCCGATCCAATTTATCGCAATATGGCCTGCGCATGGTTTGGAAAAATTGATGGTCCGTATTCTACTTATCTTGGACAGGATTATCCGGTAATGGGTTCCGCATGGATTGACAAGGACGCTGCATCTCCATTAATGGATTTTGATCATTATAAACTCTCTTATCAGAAAGTGGGTGTGAGCACATGGACCGATATTGGAACAGAAGTTTATACCGAAAAAAGACATGATACCCTTGGTGTTTGGCAAACATCTGCATTGACTGAAGAAGGCACATATATGATTCGCTTGGAGCTTACCGATGATCAAACCGTGCCTTTTACTGCAGAAGCACAGGTTCAAATAAATGTTCTTCCGGCATATCTAAATATTGATGATAACAATCAAGGATTGGTGAGAATTTATCCCAATCCGGCTAATGATATGGTGCATTTTGAAAATCTTCCGAACAGCGTAAGCGATATCTTGATTTTTGATGAAACAGGAAAACTAAAAGGTCGTTATTCAAATGCTAAAACCATAAATATTTCAGAACTTTCTTCAGGTATTTACCTTTGTTTCTTCGATTCAGGAATGGAATTTCTTGGAAGAATAGTGAAGAAATAACAACTTCCTCACTCTACGTACTCACACTCCACACTAACTCTCCAAACTCACACACTGAAAAATTTTTCAAAATTTTTCAGTCCAAATGGGGGTAAATGATTTTTTAGGTGTAATACAAGTGAAAACCCTAAAAACTCAAAATCATGAAATTCAAAAATCTGATCTTAATCGCAATTGTTTCTTTTTCAGTACTGGCCATGAGTTGTAAGCGTGACAGGCAGGAAGACTTCTCCCTTCGCTCAGCTACCGACAATGCTACAGCCGAAAATATGTTTGATGATGTATTTAAGCAGGCTTCTGACGGACTAGTGTTCGCAGAAGATTCAGCTTCCGGAAATAGGAACATGTATGGTCCTTATGCCGGGGGATGTGCTACTGTAACCATTACTCCTTTCGATTTGGTTACTTTCCCAAAAACCATTACTATCGATTTTGGCACATCAAATTGTCTTGGTACTGATGGCCGCTATCGTCGTGGTGTAATTGAAGTAGTAACCACCGGTTGGTATCGCGACAGCGGATCTGTAATTACCGTTACACCTTTAAACTATTATGTTGATGACAATCATGTCTCTGGTTCTAAAAGTATTACCAATATGGGTCATAATACAGCTGGAAACTTAAACTACGACATCGAGATTAACGGAACGGTAGTAAACTCAGAGGGCACCATTACCCATGTTTCAAGTCGCAATCGCGAATGGATAGAAGGTGAAAGTACTCTTTTTAATCCTTGGGATGACAAGTATCTGATTACCGGAACCGCACACGGAACCAATGTAGAAGGCGAAGCATATTCCATGACCATTCTTACAGCATTACAAGTACAATTTGGATGTCGCTGGGTACAAGCTGGAACTTTACAAATGGAAAGTGGTGGATATACTGTACTTGTAGAATACGGCGACGGAAGCTGTGATGCAAATGCTGTAGTAACCATCAATGGCAATACGTACAATATTGTGATGATGTAATTTCCTCCCCATAATTTAAGCAAATGTGGAATTGCACTGTCTTTGGGCAGAAAGCAATTCTACATTTCTTTTATGATAAATAGCACAGTTATGCCTTGAAAGGGTTATTCTTTGTATATTTGAATCAAAAAACTATGGAAAACAAATCAGCCATTGACATTTTGAAAACGGCCATCATTATGGAAAAACGTGGTCAGGCTATGTATGAAGAAGTTGTTGCTAAAACCAATAGCGAAGATGTAAAAAAGATTTTTCGCACTATGGCAGATGAAGAAAACATGCATGCAAGATTTTTGGGTGAGCAGCTCAAAAGTCTTATGGAAAATAATTCATTTGTAAAGCAAGACCTTAAGGGTGCAGGAACTGACGAAAGTGTAATTGATGAGATTTTAACTGAAAAAATTAAAACTCAGATTAATGCTGCCGGATTTGAAGCTGCAGCAATTAGCGCTGCAATTGACATGGAAACAAAATCAATTGAAGTGTATAAAAACCGTGCATCAATAAGCGATAATCAAAACGAAAAAGACTTATTTAATTGGCTTGCTGACTGGGAAAGAGGGCATTATGAAGTCCTGAACAAACTGGATCAAGAGCTGAAAGAAAGTATTTGGAATGATAATAATTTCTGGCCTTTTTAAGAAAACAATATTATTGATTTTTGTAAATCCTGCATGTATTTTTATGTGCAGGTTTTTTTTATTCTTAGAAAATCAATATATTTGACTAATAATTAGATTTTATTTACATGAAAAAACTAGCCTTTCTTTTTCTTCTTTTCTCTATTTCGGGTGCTTTATTTTCTCAGAATCTGCAAGATAGTTTGTTATTTTTCTATCCATTTAATGGGAATGTTGATGATTACAGTGGCAATGGACTACACATGACGAATGTTGGGGTTACCTATGGTCTCGACAGGCATGGTCATGTATTGGGGGCCGGAATATTTGATGGAATTGACGATTACTTAATACTTCCCAATTCACCGAGGTTAAAAGTACAAATGCCAGTAACAATTTCATTTTGGGTTTTTCCCGAATCATATGCAATGTCACAAACAAAATTCATTAATACAGAGACGCAATATGATGACTATCTTGGGTTTCGTGTTAATTGTAGTGATAATGGAGCGGGTGAAGTGAGAGCTGGATTTGGGGGTGGTTTAGGATTTGCAGGGTATGGAAATAGAAGAAATAAAAATAGCGATAGTACAATTACTGGGGGTAAATGGTATAATATCACTTGTGTTTATCGGGCATATAATGACATGGACATTTATATCAACTGTGTTAATGCGGCCGGATATTATGATGGCTCTGGCCCTACAACTGTAGCTTATGAAAATCGTAGTGGGCGAGTGGGTTCTTTTGAAGCAACAAGCCTTCTTCCTGAAACCTTCTTTGAAGGACGGCTAGACGATATGGCCATGTGGCACAGAGCCTTAAACGCTACAGAACTTACATGGATTTGCGATTCGTCTCTCAATAGTATCTTTTCTCATAATCCTATTGATAACAATCTCGTACAATCCATATTTCCTAATCCATTTTCTGAATCAGCGACTATTCAACTTGATAATAATTATGAAGAATATACTTTTTCAATGTTTAATGTTTTAGGAGAATTAGTACGCGAAGAGTCATCCAGGTCAAACACCATAATTATTAATCGAAATAATTTATCCTCTGGAGTCTATTTTTTCTGTATCTCTATTGAAGGAATTATTGCGGATAGCGGAAAACTTATTGTTCAATAATACCAAATATAATATTTTAAAAAATTGGGCTTATTACTGTTGTTTTTATGCGTTAATGCACTAACATTTGCAATTTAGATGTATTCTAAATTTGTTGATACGTCATTTTGTATTGAAAAACCCATAATTTTGTTGAACATCACTAAATACATTTTGTTAACAAACAAAAGAGTTTTACCTATGGCAAACACATTACTAAAAATGTCATCTTTATCCCGAAAGGTATTTATGGCATTGGCCGGTACTTTTTTACTGGTTTTCTTGTTGGTGCATCTGGGCATTAATCTTTTTCTACTTCGAAACGATGGTGGAGAGTGGTTCAATCTTGCTGCTGGATTCATGTCAACCAATTATCTTGTAAAAGTTTTCGAGATATTTTTGCTTGCAGCTTTCCTGATCCACATTTTAATTGGGATTATTTTGAAACTCCAAAATTGGAGATCACGCCCCAAAGGATATGCTGTAACAGGTAAGACTCCAACGTCTTTTTTTAGTAGATACATGATTTGGACTGGTTTGACCATACTTACCGCACTTATCATTCATTTTATTGACTTCTATTTTGTAAAAATGGGTCTTATTGAAGTTCCTGCCGGGGCAGCCGATAAGCATGATTTTTACGCTATGGCAGTTATGAAGTTCAGTGACATGACCTATGTAATAGTTTATTACGTTTGGTTATTGGTGCTTGGTTTGCATTTATACCATGCTTTTCAATCTGTTTTTCAAACCTTTGGATTTAATCACAACAAATATACTCCTGGGCTAAAACGCTGCGCTGCTGTTTATGCAGTAGTCGTAACACTTGGGTTTATGGTTATCCCAACGTATTTTCAATTTTTCTTTCAATCTTAAATAATAAGTTCCATGGATATTAATGCTAAAATACCGCAAGGACCAATAGAGTCTAAATGGACTAAATATAAAGCTGATGCTAAATTGGTTAGCCCAGCCAATAGAAGAAAAATCGACATTATTATAGTTGGTACTGGTCTGGCTGGAGCTTCTGCTGCTGCATCTTTAGGTGAAATGGGCTATAATGTCAAAGTATTTTGCTATCAGGATAGTCCTCGCCGCGCCCATAGTATTGCTGCACAGGGTGGAATAAATGCCGCAAAAAATTATCCCAACGATGGAGATAATATTTTCAGACTGTTTTTCGATACTATAAAAGGAGGTGATTACCGCTCTCGTGAAGCCAATGTGTACCGACTTGCTGAAGTTTCTAATCATATTATTGATCAGGCTGTTGCACAGGGTGTTCCTTTTGCACGCGAATATGGTGGCTTTCTCGATAATCGCTCTTTTGGGGGTGCTCAGGTTTCAAGAACTTTTTATGCACGTGGTCAAACCGGACAGCAGTTATTGCTTGGTGCATATTCTGCATTGAGTAGACAAATTGCTGCAGGAACGGTAGAATTGCTTACCCGTCGCGATATTGTTGATATTGTACTTATCGATGGTAAAGCTCGCGGAGTAATTGCTCGAAACCTGATTACAGGCGAAATAGAGCGTCATGCAGCGCACACTGTTGTTTTGGGAACCGGTGGATATGGAAACGTTTTCTATCTTAGTACAAATGCTAAAGGCTCTAATGTAACACCTGTTTGGAAAGCCTATAAAAAAGGTGCGCTTTTTGCCAATCCTGCATTTACCCAAATTCACCCAACCTGTATTCCTGTACATGGTGATTATCAGAGTAAACTTACCTTGATGAGTGAGAGTTTACGTAACGATGGTCGTATTTGGGTTCCGAAAAAAGAAGAAGACGTTCAAAAACTACGCAATAAGGAAATTCGTCCTCGCGATATCCCTGAAGAAGATCGCGATTATTATCTCGAAAGAAGGTATCCCGCATTTGGAAACCTTGTACCAAGAGATGTTGCCAGCCGTGCTGCAAAAGAACGTTGTGATGCAGGTTTTGGAGTTTATACAGGCTTAGCGGTATATCTCGACTTCAAAGATGCTATTGAGAGATTGGGTCGAGACAATATCGAGAAAAAATACGGCAACCTTTTCCAGATGTATGAAAAAATTGTCGATGAAAACCCTTATGAAACTCCAATGATGATTTACCCTGCTGTTCATTATACCATGGGCGGGCTTTGGGTTGATTATGAGCTCATGAGTAATATTCCAGGTCTTTTCGTTATTGGCGAGGCAAATTTTAGCGATCATGGCGCCAATAGACTGGGGGCGTCTGCATTGATGCAAGGTCTTGCCGACGGGTATTTCGTTCTTCCGTATACCATTGCCAATTATTTGGCCGATGAAATTAAAATTCCTCATTTTACAACAGATGCTCCTGAATTTGCAGAAGCAGAGAAGGAAGTTAAAGATTCCATTTCAAAACTCATGAATGTGAATGGGAAACGTTCTGTTGATGATATTCATAAAGAACTCGGTCACATTATGTGGGAGCATTGTGGAATGGGCAGAACGGAAGAGGGTCTGAAAGAAGGAATTCAGAAAGTGAAAGAGCTGAAGAAAGAATTCTGGTCTAATGTAAAAGTTCCGGGAACTGCAGAAACATTTAACGAAGAGCTTATTAAAGCTGGTCACTTAGCCGATTTTATCGAACTTGGCGAAGTGATGATGCAAGATGCACTCAACCGTGAAGAATCCTGCGGAGGGCACTATAGAATGGAACACCAAACGCCTGAAGGTGAGGCCTTGAGACATGATGATAAATTTACCTATGTTGCCAACTGGAAATTTACAGGTGAAGATTCTCCTGCAGAGTTGATAAAAGAGGAGCTCAAATTTGAAGCGGTTGAACTAAAAACCAGAAACTACAAATAATGAGACGACTAATAATTCTTCTCTTAGTTTTTTCTCCATTTGTCAACTTGGCTCAGGAAGATGCCATTCAGGCTATTCGTGAAAAGTATTACGAAGTGAAACAATGGGTTAACACTACTGATTCAGACTCTCTTGAGTATTCATCCTATTATCACGACACTAGAATTAGGAACGTCAATAACTCACCTTGGAGAGCTTTTGGAATTTATCAAGACACCACTCATTACTACTATAGCGACGAAATGGAAGCAGAAATGATGGATGGCAACACAAATAATGATCGTTCATGGGCAGTAGCTATGGTGATTAACTCCACTCAATACTCAGTTAATCACGAGTATTCTGAGTACTTATTTGAAAAAGGAGAATTAATTTTTTACTATAAAAAAACTCAAATTACAGCACAAGAAGATACCGAATATCGTTATTATTTCTCTAATGGGAAATTAATCCGATATATGGTCAATCAGAAAATAATAGACAATTTTGAGGCTGAAGACATTAGTTGGATTTATAGTGGTGGGAAATCATACCTAAAATCGTTTTAGTTTTTAACACGTAAAAAACAGAATATATGAAGTTTACGTTAAAAATATGGCGTCAAAATGATGCAAAAAGTAAAGGGAAATTCGTTACGTATAAAATCGATAACATCTCCTCCGATTCATCATTTCTTGAAATGCTGGATCAATTAAACCAAAGACTCATCAATAATGATGATTCCATTTCCGTTCCGGGATGTCCGGTTCATTACGATCACGATTGCCGAGAAGGCATCTGTGGTATGTGTGGATTGTACATCAATGGACGCCCACATGGCCCTGACAAAGGTGTAACTACCTGCCAGCTCCATATGCGCAAGTTTAAGGATGGTGCAACCATTGTAATTGAACCATGGCGAGCCAAAGCTTTTCCACTAATTCGTGATTTGGTGGTTGACCGAACAGCTCTCGATACCATTATTCAGGCCGGCGGGTATATTTCCGTAAAAACCGGTTCTGCAATGGAAGCCAATTCAACTCCTGTGCCTAAGCATTTGGCTGAAAAAGCGATGGATGCTGCAGCATGTATTGGATGTGGTGCGTGTGTTGCTGCTTGCCCTAATGGATCGGCTATGCTTTTTGTGGGTGCAAAAGTTGCTCACATGGCCTATCTCCCTCAAGGCAAACCTGAAGCCATGCGAAGAGTTCAAAGCATGGTTAAGGTAATGGATGATTGTGGTTTCGGAAACTGTTCTAATGCGTATGCCTGTGAGTACGAATGTCCGAAAGAAATCAGTGTTACACATATTGCTAAAATGAACCGAGACTTCCTTCAGGCAAATCTGATGAGCGAAAAAGAGATCGCCTAGAGATTTATCTATATTTGACTAAAAACTGTATAAATTCATGAATTTGTACAGTTTTTTTGTTTTATACTTTACTTTCTAGTTTATTTCATAGTATATTTATCAAAAAAAAATATGAGATTTCTGACTTGCCTTTCAATTGTATTGTTAACGTCTTCTATAACTTTTGCTCAATTTCCTGATACAGTATGGACCAAAAGCATTGGAGGAACCGGAAACGAACTGAGTGGAACAACCTTGATTAATAGCTTTGGCGGCTATAGTGCTGTTTTGGATATTTCACAAGATTCGTTTATTTATATGGCCGCACACTCATTGTCGAGCGATGGCTATATTCAAAGTAATGCAGGAAATGATGATGTTTTTGTGTGTAAACTAAATCTTTTGGGCGATACTATTTGGACACGCGTTTTCGGCGGCAGCGAATCGGAAAGACCATTTGAAATTCTTGCTTTAGGCGATAGCGGTTGTGTGGTTGTTGGGTATTCCATTTCTACCGATGGCCCATTTACAGCAAATCATGCCTCATCGTATGCCGACGGGGTAGTTATTCGCATCGATGAAAATGGCAACACAAAATGGCTTAAAATGTTTGGCGGGGAAAACTTGGATTATCTATACGACATAATTCTCTGCTCAGATGGAAACTTTATGGCATGCGGTGAAACAGGGTCAAATACTGGTGATTTATCAGGTACAGGAGCCGGGCTGAATTGGGTGATAAAATTTAATGCATCCAATGGAACAAAAATATGGAGCAAATGCTATGAGGGTCCATTTTCTAGCAATCCTAATTTTATTGAAGGCATTTTTAAGTTGACTGAACTTTCCGGAAATAATGGGATCATTTTCGGTGGTTATGGAACACCCAATTTTAACGATTTCAATGCAGATGATATCATTTATGCGAAAATAGACCTTAATGGCAATTTGGCATGGTTTAAATCTATTGGATCATCAACAGGCGGAGATTATACTGCATCAATTTTAGATGCCGGAAATGGCGAGTTTAACATAGTAGGAAGATTGCAAGGCACTGGAACTGAAGTAACCAATTACTATGGTGGTGGTGGCGATTTCTGGCTTATTAAATTTGATAGTAGTGGCACAAAAGAATGGGATAAAAGCTATGGAGGCACAGAATGGGAATTCCCTTTTGATGCTGTTCAAGATGAATATGGTAATATTTTTATGGGTGGATTTACCCGTAGCAATAATAATGATGCATCCTTTAATCAACAGGGTTTAATGGATTATTGGTTGGTGGCCGTATATCCATATGGAGACACCATTTGGACGCAAAGATATGGTGGTACATCCAATGAAGCAATAACGGGCCTTGCATTATTGGGAAACAGTACAATATTCTCAGCAGGAAGGTGCGAATCAGACAATGGCTATATACACGATCATATTGGCGGGCGCGATATCTGGGTGGTCAGAACCGATTTCCTATCACTTGTAAACACCCCTGAACATCAGTATTCTCAAGCGACTTTATTCCCAAATCCTTCATTAGATGGTTCCTTTTTAGTAAGATTAAATGATTTTTCCGAAACAGCTGATATTCGTATTTTTAGCACTACAGGGCAGGTGGTTTTTGAACAGGAGGATATTAATAGTGAAGCAATTATCCAAACCAATCTTATTGACGGAATTTATTTCATTGATCTGTACAGTGTAAATGGGTTTCATACCATTTTAAGACTTGTAATTCAGTAATTTATTTCTTGTAAAAACTTGATCTTTATCAGTTTTTGTTGGTTTTCAGTATTTAAATGCTTAATTTTAATCATTATTAAGCTAAATCAAAAAAAATCAAACATATGGCAGATTTAAAAGTAAATTACCTGGGTATTGAATTGAAGAACCCAATTGTGGTTGGAGCCAATAATATGGTGTACGATCTTGACAAGTTGAAAAAAATGGAAGAAGCCGGCGCAGCGGCAATTGTCTTCAAATCGCTTTTTGAAGAGCAAATTATGCTTGAAAGACTTCAAATGGATGATAGGTTAAGTGAATACGATGAGCGCAATGCCGAAATGGTAAAGTTGTTTCCAAAAATGGAACATGCCGGACCTGAAGAATATCTTATGAAACTCCGCATGGCAGTAAATGCTCTCAATATTCCTGTAATTGCCAGTTTGAATTGCGTAAATAAGGAAACTTGGGTCGATTATGCCAAGAAAATTGAGGATATGGGCGTTGCCGGCATCGAGATGAATATGTATAATATTCCTGCCGACAGTTTGAATGCACCTGATAACATAATAAACGATCAGATTGCAAATGTAAAAGCGGTTTGCGAAGCTGTTTCTGTGCCTGTAAGTGTAAAACTTAGTCCTTTTTCAAGCAATGCACTTTACCTGATTCATGAATTTGAAAATGCCGGAGCCAAGGGCGTAATCATGTTCAACCGACTTTTTCAACCAGATATTGATATTGAAAACCAAAAAATGACTTTCAGCGATTATACCAGTCATCCTGAAGACAATCGTATTCCGCTCCGTTATTCCGGTTTACTATACGGAAAAGTTAAGTCCAGCATTATTGCTAATAGTGGAATTCACCAGGGCGAAGATGTCATCAAAATGATTCTTGCCGGAGCAGATGCAGTTCAAGTGGTAAGCACATTATATAAAAATAAAATTGAGCATATCGGAACCATGCTTACTGATATTGAAAAATGGATGGATGAAAAAGGGTATAATAATATTCATGACTTCCAGGGCAAACTTTCTCAAAAATATGTTGACGATCCGTTTGCTTACAAGCGCGCACAGTATGTTGACATTCTGATGAAAAGCGAAGATATCTTTAAAAAGCACCCGATGGTGTAAGAAATGCATCTACTGAAAAGCGTCGTTTTTACGGCGCTTTTTTTAATTCTATATTTTACATATTTTTGAAAAAAATATTTATATGAAAGCTGAATTCAAGTCACAAATGCAACTTTTTGATTAGACAAATTTAGGGATAAAAATTCGATTGGGGTTAAAAATCCCAATTTTT
>JAFGWG010000054.1 GCA_016937255.1 Bacteroidales bacterium | reverse complement strand
TCAGGCTTGCGAGGATAAAGATTGACTTTTTCATGATTGTTTGTTTTTTGTTTTTGTTTTGATTTCTGCCTGAGTTATTTCAATCGGCGTGCCACAACGTGCCGAAACAGGTAAAACACTTTCAATAACAAGCTGTATTACAGATACATAACACCGCAAATCTTTTTGGCATAGCACGAATTACGAAAAGTATTTTTGGGGATATATGTCCTGATTTGGGACTAATTTTCCCGATATTGGAATATTTATTGGCAGTAAGATTTTATAGTAAAATAATGTTTCATATAGCCCGAAGATTATAATAAAGTTGTATTTTTGCAAAAAGAAAGTACTATGAAATCTGTTGAAGAAAAATTTCTGCAGGAAGGATTAACCTACGATGATGTACTACTGGTTCCTGCTTATAGCAATATTCTTCCCCGCGAAACAAGTCTAGTAACAAATTTTAGCCGAAACATTCAGCTCAATATCCCTGTGGTTTCTGCAGCCATGGATACGGTAACAGAATCAGCACTGGCCATCGCAATGGCTCAGGAAGGTGGTATTGGTGTGCTGCATAAAAACATGAGTATTGAGCAGCAGGCGATAGAAGTAAAAAAGGTGAAACGTGCAGAAAATGGAATGATTATCAATCCGGTTACCATTCAGGGGCATCACAAGGTTATTGATGCGTTGAAGCTCATGAAAGAACACAAGATTGGTGGTATTCCTGTTGTGGATGATAATCATGTTCTTGTTGGTATTATTACCAACCGCGATCTGCGTTTTGAAAAAGAACTGCAAAAGCGTATTTCAGAGGTAATGACGTCTGAAAATCTAATCACCGTTAATGAGTTTACTGATTTTGAAACTGCTGAGGATATACTTCAAAAATATAAAATTGAGAAACTGCCTGTTGTTGACAAAGATTACAGACTGATAGGTCTTATCACATATAAGGATATTATTAAAATTAAAGAGCGCCCCAACGCTTCAAAAGATGAACTTGGGCGTTTGAGAGTGGCCGCTGCAGTGGGTACAGGGAAAGATACAGAGGAGAGGGTTAATGCGCTAATCGATGCAGGGGTGGATGCCATTATTATCGATACTGCTCATGGTCACCATCAGGGCGTTTTAGACTTGGCTAAATTTATTCGCAATAAATTCACTAATATTGATCTAGTGGTGGGAAATATTGCAACGGCTGAGGCTGCTCGTGCATTGGTCGACCTAAATGTTGATGCCATTAAGGTAGGTATTGGTCCCGGGTCAATTTGTACTACTCGCGTTATTGCCGGTGTAGGTGTTCCTCAACTTACAGCTGTTTACAATGTAGCGCGCGAACTTCAAGGAAGTGGTATTCCAATCATCGCCGATGGAGGCATAAGATACACTGGAGATATCCCCAAAGCCATTGCTGCCGGAGCTTCAACGATTATGATCGGCTCGTTGATCGCTGGGGTAGAAGAGTCGCCAGGTGAAACCATTATTTTTGAAGGACGAAAATTCAAAACCTACAGAGGAATGGGTAGTCTCGAAGCTATGCAAAAAGGATCAAAAGATAGATATTTTCAGGATGCTGAAGATGATCTTAAAAAGCTTGTTCCCGAAGGTATTGTTGGGCGAGTACCGTATAAAGGAACTCTAAGTGAAGTAATGCACCAGCTTATTGGTGGATTAAGAGCTGGAATGGGTTATTGCGGTGCATCTAATATTCAAGAACTCAATAATGCGTCTTTTACACGCATAACCAATGCTGGAATTCAGGAAAGCCACCCTCACGATGTTACTATCATTAGGGAAGCTCCAAATTACAGCAGATAAAGTTTTAATTTTCATATTTTTGTAAAAAAAAGAAGAGTTATGAAACAGTTGACAGTTTTACTTTTTGTCGTATTATTCTCCATTTCAGCTTCCTTTGCTCAATCAGGAGATGATCCTGTACTTATTACTATTGCCGGTGAAAAAGTTACCAAATCGGAATTTCTTGCGGTATATCAGAAGAATAACGTGAAAAATGAGTCGTTGACAAAAGAGAACGTAGATGCTTATCTTGAACTATTCATTAATTATAAACTTAAGGTTCGTGAAGCGGAAGCTTTGGGTCTTGATACTCTGACTAGTTTTACAAATGAACTGTCCGGATATCGCCGTCAATTGGCACGTCCATATTTGTCGAATCGCGAGGTGACGGATAAACTTCTTGACGAGGCTTATGAGCGAATGCAATACGATATTCGCGCTTCTCACATTTTAATTAAAGTTAGCTCTAATGCATCACCTGTTGATACAATGGCTGCGTATAATAAAGCGATGAGTATTCGTCGTCAGATTTTGGCCGGCGCATCTTTCGATGAGATGGCTCGCAAATATTCAGAAGATCCCAGTGCACAAGATCGTCCTGCTTCAGACAATCGTCCTGCTATGACAGGAAATGGTGGCGATTTAGGCTATTTCACAGTACTTAATCTGGTTTATAAATTCGAAAATGCAGCTTATACCCTCAATATTGGTGAGATTAGCATGCCTGTTAGAACCCCCTTTGGATATCATTTGATTAAAGTTGTTGATAAAAAACCTGCTATTGGACGTGTTCAGGCTGCTCATATTCTTATTCGTGAGTTTGAAGGCAAAGAAGATTCTGCAAAAGCACTTATTGATGAGGCCTACGCAAAAATTGAAAAGGGTGAAGCTTTTGAAGATATTGTTGGAGCGTATTCCGATGATAAAGGTTCCGCTGCAAAAGGTGGTGTGCTCCCTTGGTTTGGTTCTTTCCGCATGACCCCCGATTTCTTGCTTCCTCTTTATGATATGAATCCTGGTGATATTTCTGAGCCTGTTAAAACACAATATGGCTGGCACATTATTAAACTAATTGACAAACAAGGTATTGGTTCTTTTGATGAAGTTAAGAGTGATCTTAAAATGCGTGTTTCAAAGGATAATAGAACTTTTATTGCCAGAGATAAACTCGTTGCTCGTCTCAAAAATGAGTATTCTTTTGCTTACGATGTGAAGGTTTTAAATAAAATGACAGCTTTAATTACCGATAGCATTTATAATAATAGTTGGACTGTGCCTGAAACTCCCGTTCTAAATGAAATCCTATGTACAATTGGAGATCAAAAATATAAGCTGGCAGAATTGGCAGAATATATAACTACTAAACAAACCATGTGTAAGGAAGGCGACGATAAAGCAGTGTTTGTACAGCATGTTTTTGATAATTTTGCCGAAGAGAAAATTTTGGCTTATGAGAATGATCGTCTGGAACAAAAATATCCTGAATTTCGTGCGCTCATGAAAGAATACCGGGATGGAATTCTTCTCTTTGATCTCATGGATAAAAAAGTTTGGTCAAAAGCTGTAAAAGATACTGCGGGTCTCCAGAATTTCTACGAAACAGTAAAGGAAAATTATTTGTACGAAAATCGGGCTGACGCTGCATTGTTCAATGTATCCGATCCAAAAGCCGAAAAATCGCTGATGAAATATCTGAAAAAAGCCGATAAAAAAGGTTATTCTCCTAGCGATATTACCAGTATGATTAATACCGATAGTATTCCTTTGGTAACATTCAATGAAGTACTGGTGGAAAAAGGCAAAAACGAATATGTCGATCAGGTTGCATGGAATAAAGGTGAGATAAAAGTTTTTAATGAAGAAGGTAAAAATGTAGTACTCTGGGTCAGAGATTTACGTGAGCCTGAACCAAAACCGCTTACTGAAGTGAAAGGTATTGTCACTGCTGAATATCAGAACTATTTAGAGAAGCAGTGGGTTGAAGAACTTCGCTCTAAATATACCTGGAAAGTGAATGAGGATGTTCTCAAAAGTATTTATACGCCATAATGAACAGACTGCTTATATCTGCGATACTGATTTTTTCACTCTTTTCTTTTTCTTGTAAAAGGCATAAAGATGACGTGGTTCTTGCTCGTGTAGATGGTGAGGAGTTATTTCTTTCCGATATCTATGTTCCTGAAGATCTTAAGGGAAACGATAGTGTGCTTTTTCTCAATAATATGGTTCAACAGTGGATTATTGAGCAACTAATGTATGCCGAAGCAAATGATAATCTTAGTGAAGAGGAACTTGATGTTGACCGAGAAGTGGAACGAATGAAGCGACAGCTAATCATAACTCGTTATGAGCAGAAATTGCTTGCCGATTCGGTAAATACCATGATCAACGAGTCGGATGCCTTGCAATATTATGAGGAAAATCCTGAAGAATTTATGCTAAAGGATAATATTGTTAGGGTGAAATATGTAAAACTTCCATCATCCATAAAGAATATTGATGAGTTTCGAACATTGCTCAAATCAGATGTGGCTGCAGATCAGTCAAAATTATTAAAAATGGCAGATGAACAAGCGCTGAATTCTTTCTTAAACGATATGGTTTGGTTATATTTTAATGATCTTCTCAAAGAAATTCCCATTAAAACATATAATCAGGAAGAATTTCTAAATAATAATCGATTTGTTGAATTGCAAAAAGACAGCATTGTTTACTTGTTGAATATTAAGGGGTTTATGGTGAAAGATAGCCGTGCGCCTTTCCCTTTGGTTAAAGAAAAAATTATTTCAATCCTTCAGGCAAGACAGAATAAAGATTTGCTGAAGGATCTCCGAAATAAAATATACAAAACGGCGTTGTCTGAAAAGAAAATTGAAGTTTTTTTGTAAAAACCCTTATATGAAGAAATCATTTTTGATATATATTTCTGCTCTCTTTTTATCTTTCAATGCTGTGCATTCACAGCCTGTTGGGGGAACTGATTCTGATGGCGGTAAACCCGAAGGACAAACTATTGACAAAGTAGTTGCCATTGTTGGAGATCAAATGGTAATGCTGTCTGATGTTGAAAATCAATATTGGCAACTGATAATGCAGGGACAAACCCAGTCGCTTGAATTGCGGTGTTCTATTTTTGAAGAATTATTGTTGCAGAAATTATTGCTCGCTCAAGCTAAAACCGATTCCATTGAAGTCTCAGAAAGTCAGGTTAATGGAGAACTAGATCGAAGAATACGCTATTTTGTTGCTCAGTTGGGTAGCCCGGAGGCATTGGAACAGTTTTATAATAAAAGTATTTTGGAAATCAAAGATGAGTTTCGTGATTTGATTCGTGAGCAATTACTCATTCAACAAATGCAAAGTAAAATTACCGAAAACGTTAGTATAACTCCTAATGAAGTGAAAAGGTATTTCAATGGTTTGGCTGCAGATAGTATTCCCTCCATTCCGTCTTATTTGGAAGTTGGACAAATTGTTTTAATCCCTGAGCCATCAGAGGAAGATCGAAGTGCGGTTTATGATAAACTATCTGGTTTGCGTGATCGTATACTTAAAGGCGAAAGTTTTGAGGCTTTGGCCAGACTCTATAGCGCTGATCCCGGATCCGCATCCAAAGGGGGAGAATTAGGGCTTTTTGGCCGCGATGAAATGTATGCTGAATTTGAAGGCGCTGCCTTTGGTTTAAAAAAACCTGGAGATGTCTCTGAAATAGTTGAGACGCCAGCCGGCTATCATGTTTTGCAATTAATAGAAAGACGTGGGGAATATGTAAATGTTCGTCATATCCTACTCATTGTAAAGGTTTCTCCTACTGAAATGTACAATTCTAAGTTGAAACTAGATACCATTTACAGTGAAATTAATGCGGGAAAAATTACTTTTTCAGACGCTTCATCCAAATATTCTGATGATCCAAATAAAAACGAGGAAGGTCTTATGATTAATCCCTACTCAGGAAACACCAAATTTAGCAGCGATCAACTAGATGCTACTGTTTTCTTTGTTGTGGATAAACTTACGCCGGGAAGTATTAGTAAGCCTGTCCTTTTTCAAACACAAGAAGGCAAAGATGGGTATAGAATATTGTATCTGAAGTCTCGTTCAAATCCTCATAAGGCAAATCTTAAGGATGATTATAATGCAATTCAGGAAATGGCTCTCAACGAAAAAAAAATGCAGGCGCTCGATAAATGGGTTAATTCAAAAAAATCCACAACATATATTCGTGTTATGAGCGATTTTGAGGGTTGTTTATTCCGCTATGACTGGTTTTAATTTGTGTCTATGAAAGAATTTGAAAATGATATAAAGGCTGCTGAGGCATTATTGGATCTGTTTAAAAACCTAAAGACTGAAATCAGGAAGGTTATTGTAGGTCAGGATGATGTGGTGGAAAATGTCCTTATTTCTGTTTTAAGCAAAGGACATGCTTTGTTAATTGGTGTTCCCGGTCTTGCTAAAACCCTTATGATTACTACTATTGCAAAAACTCTTGGCCTCAGTTTTTCAAGAATTCAATTTACCCCAGATTTAATGCCAAGTGATATTATTGGTACAGAGATTTTAGATGAAAACCGTAAGTTCAAATACATCAAAGGGCCTGTTTTTGCACATATTATTCTTGCAGATGAAATTAACCGTACTCCACCTAAAACTCAATCAGCTTTATTGGAAGCTATGCAGGAACGCGAAGTTTCAATTGCCGGAACTACATATCCTTTGCCCGATCCTTTTTTCGTGCTGGCTACTCAAAACCCTATAGAGCAGGAAGGAACATATCCTTTGCCCGAGGCACAACTCGACCGCTTTATGTTTAGCATTTGGCTCGATTATCCTTCATTTGAGGAGGAAGTGGATATTGTTAAAAGAACAACTCTCGAATCCATGCCCGAGGCAGATACCATTACCACAGGTAAGGAATTGACTTATTTTCAGAACCTTGTTCGACGTGTACCAGTCAACGATCATGTAATGCAATATGCTGTTGCATTGACGGCAAAAACCCGCCCCGGATATGCAGAGAATAAAATTGCCGCTGAATATATTGCCTGGGGAGCGGGTCCACGATCATCACAGTATCTTATCCTAGGTGCTAAGTGCTATGCTTTATTGCATGGGAAATATTCGCCCGATATTGAAGATGTAAATGCCATTGCAGTAAATGTATTGCAACATCGTATTGTGAAAAATTATAAAGCAGAAGCTGAGGGCTTAGGTGCCAGAGAATTGGTTGCCCGTATTATTGACAGCAAAGATTAATCGTTATTTCCTCCCTCATTTTCAGGTTTTAACCCGAAATTTATCGTTTTGTCATTGGGATCGTAAACACCCTTGAGATCAAGTTTGCGAAAATTCCACCTACCATTATCAAAATAAAATGCATTTCCTTCTGCAGAAAGAGGATAGTAAAACTGATACTGCCCTTCCAATTCTGCGCGTATTGGAACTAACTCATCAAAAACAATCATGGGGGCATTTTTAATCTTTTCTTTAATCTTCTTTTTTTCCGCTTGTAAAGCCTCATCATTGTTTTGATTGTGACGCTTATTACGTTTAGTATAATCTTTTTTGGTAACAATTTTGTAATCGTGATTTTCATATCGGAGTTTCATCACAATTTGATCGCCATATTCAAAAATTAATCGTTTTTTCGATGATAAACCTTTGCCTCGGAAAATAATTTTACCGAAAACAGGCTCATCATGAGAGGTAAAAGTCAAAACATCTATAACTTTTTGTTGAGTAAGTCCGTCCCAACCATTCCAGCCAATTAAAGTGTATATTTTCTTCCCTTGATATTTTTCTTCAATAATTTGATAATATACGGCACCATACCATATTCCTTTACGTAAAATATGCTTCTCTGGATCCTCTATTTGTGTGCTCACATCCCTTAATTCATATTGTTTATAGGTGCCTGTTTTTTTTGATTTTACAAGGACAATTCCAAAATTTTCATATTTCCCCGATTCCAAAGGCAAACACCATGTATAAATCTTGAAATAATTGTCTTTTGCACCCTGAGCTGATAATATGCGAACGGTGTCGAAATTATAGAAAATGGCATCCTTGTCGTATAAGGTTTCAACCAGTATTTCTTTGAAATGTTCGTTGGCTTCATATCGAATGATGTCGTTGTTGCCATTAAACATCTTCTGCGAATAATAAATTAAGCTGTCATATTTTGGTGCAATATTTAACTCTTTTCCGGTTTTCAGCTGAGAAAACAATGGGAAAGTCAAAAATAAAAGACCAAAATATATGAGAACCTTCTTTTGCATATAGCTAAAACGAAATACCGCTAGGTTTATTATTAAACACAAAAGTACATCAAGTATTTGACACTTACAAATAATAAGCCTTGTATAGCAGGTCCTCCTAATTCCCCGATTTTAACTATTTTTACAAGAAAAAAATCATGAGAATATTTCTCTTTATTACCCTTTTTCTATTTGCCCTCTATTCTCAAGCTCAGGTAAAACGCATTCCAATTGGTCATAAATCCAGCTCTTTAGATTCTGTTTCCTCCTTTCAGTTAATTGCTCGGATTCAAAATTACAACACCAATCCAACAAATGCTGCAGATGTGAGGAATTCTCATATTGATAGCCCAAAAGCGGCAATTATTGTTGAAGAAAAGAATAAGTTTTATATCAATAGCCTCGAAGGTTATGAAACTCTAATTTTTAGCTTGGATTCGTTTAAGCAAACTGGCATCATTAGGCATTGTTTCGATATCAACGATACAGCATTATTTAATGAGAAGTCTGAACTCGATTATCCATTTGCATATCAGGCAGACGTGAGAATATTTTGTGGAAAACCTGTAGAGGGTTGTTTAACTCACGATAGTAAATATTTATGGATTACCTATTATAGACGTTCATTCGATCAAAGTGCTATTCAGCCCTCAGCTATGGCGATAATTGATACGGATAATGATTCCATTCTTAGAGTTATGGCAACTGGCCCTCTGCCAAAAATGATTGCCCCTTCACCTGATGGAAAATATTTGGCAGTAACACATTGGGGAGATAATACCATTGGAATAATTGATATTTCGTCTGATGATCCGAATGATTTTCATTATATCGATCATTTTGTAGTTGAAAACAAACTCGCTTTGAATTCAGCAAGTAATACACCGTATAATCGCGATCAGGAATGTGGGTACTGTCTGCGCGGTACAGTTTTTACTCCCGATTCAAAATATTTGTTAGTCGGTCGAATGGGTGGTGGTGGCATTGCTGTTTTTGATATGACCACTATGGAATATCGCGGTACAGTTTGGGGAATGAAAACCAATGTTAGGCACTTGCTCATTCACGATGACTATTTGTATTTATCGGCCAATAAGCCAGGTTTTGTGCAAAAAGCACCTCTCGACTCAATTCTTGCAACTCTTGACAAACCTCAAAAAGTATGCAACGATTGGCAAAGTGTTTTTGTGGGAGCAGGTGCCCGAACCATAGATATTACTCCCGATGGTAAATTTATTTTTGTCGCTGTTAATAATGCCAGCAAAATTGCCATGATTCGTACTTCAGATATGAAAGTTGTCGCTGAATCAAATGCAGATTCCTATCCAGTAGGGTTATCAGTAAGTAAAAACGGGGATATTTTTATCGTAACCTCACAGGGCAGATATGAGGGTGGGGGAAACTCAGTAATGATTTTTGAAATACACTAGCGCCATGCAGGTGCCGTACGCTTATTGCGAATAATATAATTTCTGTTGATGGGCATGGTATTCCTTTTCAGTTTTTTCTGATAATTACTGCGATAGCCCATATTAGTGTTTTTGCGTTTTACGTATCGCTTATACGTATTATATTGTGATGAGCCACACGAGGCAAGTGTACCAATGCCAAGCGCAGCGATCAAGATGAAGATATATATTCTGACAGTTTTATTCATTGTAACTGAAAAAATTTTGGTAAAACTAAGCAATTTATTTTATTGTTGCAAGAAAAAATTTCGTTTTAATTCCTTAAATTATTCATGTGTACGCAAAAAAGTAGAAATAGATTCATAAATTGAATAATTTATTGTTCATTAATCCATTCTCCTTCCTCTGCTGGTTCTATATAAAATTCATGCATGCGACTCTCAACAAGACGATCAAGAAAAACAACGCCGTTAAGATGATCGATTTCATGCTGAAAAATATGGGCAGTATATTCATGTGTAATTCGTTCACTATGGTGGCTGCCATCTTGCTTATCATATTCTACATCTACCCAAATAGCTCGGTATGATGATGCCGATACGCCGGGAATGCTTAAACAACCATCGGACCTAAGTTTTACGGTGTCGCTGTATTGCGTGATTCTGGCGTTCATATAACATTGAAATGGAGCTCCAGTAATGTCATACCTCTTAACCCATATTATTCTTTTATTAATGCCAACCTGTGGAGCCGCAATACCTACTCCGGGATGAAGAGGATCATTTACAGTTTTATACATTCGGTCTATGAGCAGCAAAAGATATGGGCTTTCAAAATCTCTAATGTCGGATGAATATGATCGCAATACCATGGAGTCACTGTATTCAAAATAATTATAAACCCGCATTAAATCGTTGGCACCTCCTGAGTTGATAATTTGGATATCTTGATTGCTGAAATCACTGGTGAGATTGCCTTTATCATAACAGGAATGAAAAGAAAGGGTAATGATTGGAATGAAAAAAAGAAATAATAATCTCATGCTGTTTATGTTTTTTGCAAATTAATGAAATTTTTTGGAATCAATTGTAAAAATTCATTCAGAATCATGGCTGTAGCACCCCAAATGGCATAACCATTTGAAAGAAAACAAGGAGCACTGCATGCTTTTCCATTGTGATAATAATGGTAAACATCCCTGAAGTCGTCTTTTAGAAAATTCAAAACATTTTCTGTGAAAATTTTATCAACCTCCAATGGATTGGCTTTGAAATCTTCAATATTTTGATCTATATAAGCTACGAAAGGGTGAATTAGGAAATTGGAGGGTGGAACATATAAGTCGCTTAGCTTTCGAATAATCTGAACAGGCATTTTAATGCCGGTTTCTTCTCTGCACTCTCTTATGGCAGTTTCCTGCAAACTATTATCACTTTTTTCAACAGCACCACCAGGAAAGGATATCTGCCGGCTATGTACTCCCCCCGAATCACTACGCTTGATAAAAACAATATGCGTTTCATAACTTATTTTCAACAATAGCAATAAAACAGAACTATGCCTTGCTTTGTCCGATGTCGATTTGTCGGGAAACTTAAGTCTACACTGTGGACTCATTGCGCTATGTGCTCTGAATCCATTCAGTCGATTGTTCTTTATATCTGATAGATTAATTTGCAATAATGATTTTTTTTTATAAAAATAGTAAATAATTAGCAGAAGAAAAATATTTTTATTTATATTTGCATCGTAAACCAATTTTTACTAACCAAATTCAACAAAAATGAAAAAAGTATTCAGTGTATTAGCAGCAGCTATTATAGCAATTGCTTTCACAAGTTGTGGTGGTGGTGCAGACACACCAGAAAAAGTGGCTGAAAAATTCCTCAACCACATGGCAAAACAAGAATTTGCAGATGCTAAGAAATTAGCTACTGGCGACGCTCTCGAAATGATTAAAACTATTGAAAGTTTTGCAACTTTAGGTGATGACAGCGAAGCTGATGCAGAAGCTCCAAAAATTGAGAACATGAAGTGTGAAACTACAGAAGAAGCTTCAACTTGTACTTATACTCAGGATGGTGTTGATCAAAGCATCGAACTGCAGAAGGTAGAAGGAAAATGGCTTGTATCTCAGTTCCCAAAAGAAGGTTCATCAACTATTGACGAAGATGTTGATGTTGACGTAGATGTTGACGAAGACATGGATGCTGATACCGAAGAAGGTGACGACGTAACAGAAGAGTGGGAATAATCTAATTATTTCTATTTAAATAGGCAGCAATGAAGAAAGGACTGTTAACAATCCTGGTTTTCATTGCTGCTTTTGCTTTATTTCTTTCAACATACGATTTGAGAAGTGAACAGAAGCAGCAGCATGAAAACTACGAACTCAGTGAAGAAGAATACACCATGCTACAAGACGGAGACCTTATTCTCCGACATGGTTATGGATTGGTAAGCGATGGCATCGCAACAACAATGAATGAGGCCTATCACGTTTCTCATTGTGCTATATTGGTGAAGTCAGATACTGCTGTACATGGATTCAGGGTAATTCATAGTGTCTCTCAGTCACTCTCCCCATGGGATGGTGTGCAGGAACAAGATTTTCCGCGATTTATTCGCGATAGTCAGCGAAATTCTATTATGGTGGTTCGGTTCAAACTCCTGACTGATTCTACCCGTTATATTATGAGTGATGCCGCTTTATCTTATCTTGAAAGAAGGGTGCCATTCGATCATGCTTTCGACATCTCCGATACCAATAAATTATATTGCTCAGAGCTCCCATGGCTCATTATTAAAAATGAATTTGGTATAGATATTTTTAAGGATAAATACAATGAAGAAAAGGATCATATGAAGTTCGAGAACTTTTGGAATCCTGAGTACTTTGAAATTGTGTTTAATCACAATACCCGCCGCTAATATTTCAATTTTGCATTGATGGTTAAATCTTGAACTGAATAACAGTTCGAATCACACATTTTCGTGGATTTAACATGTATTCTTCCTCCATCTATTACATTAATGGTTCCGTCATTGCTTTTGTATTGAGCAACCACAGTATAATACATTTCCGGAGCCAAAAAGTAATCTTTTTCATAACTGCGAATTGTGTCGCGAGCGAACAAGATGCCAGTGTCGAAGAAACCTTCGTAAATTTCAATGGGCACACCATCGTCCGTCTCTGATACTCGTACAGTCATGATTCCCTGAGATGGGTATATGGTATTGCAGTTTGTATAATCGCATTCGTCAGTATCATACGAATCGAAGCAGGATGTGCCGATCAAAACTATGGTAGTAATACTTAGGAAAATAATCAGTCTGTTCATTATTCAAAAGGTATTGTCCATCCACATTTAAATAATATATATGTAGAAGGTAGATTATTAGAAAAATCAAATCGTGCGTATTGTGCCGATAACGTAAAATAGTAATAGTGGTATTGTAGCCCAAGCAATGGACTCATATTCCATCTACCATCTATCCTTGTTGACATGCCGTCGTATTTACCCCAGGTATAATATTCCATTATGCCAGTTTGTAAAAATAAGCTCTTCTCTTGAGAGTGTATTAGCCTGATGCCCTTGCTTAGACTAAAATAGGCAATTCCACGCCTTTCTTTAAGCTGCAATTGCATATCATTATATGTCATTAAAACGCGCTTGGACCATAAACGGTGACTATAACCTCCGTTGAGGAATAAATTGCTTTTCATCTCACGTACTCCTATTGAAAATCCCGCGCTATGGTCTTTGAAATTGAGAAAAGTGTTGCTCTCAAAACAAATTCCGGGAACAATAGGTTTCCAATTGCCCTTAATGCCTGCAGTTTTCAATAAATTAATGACCTCCTTGTTGTCTCTTCGCACTGCCTCATTATACAAGTTCTTTTCTTCAATGCCTGTCATAAAAGTGCTGTCTTTTAAAATGAAATTTAGCATGCTTAGGCGCGAGTATTCAATAGATTTCTTTATAATCCCATCCTTTTCTGTAAATTTTGCACCATAATCTAGGAGCACTTTTACCATAGTGGTATCATCTAATAAAAAAGCATAATACAATGGGTTGCGATCATAAATGTCTTCTTTGTTTGGATTAAGGTTTTTATCGAGCAGCATTATTAGTAAATCCAAATTGCCCGATTCTACTGCAGCATGAATAAGCCCGGTAGAATCATTAGCCAGTGTGTATGGATTGGCTCCGTAAAACATCATCATATCTGCAAAAACATAATTTCCTTTTTCAATACAGATATACAATGCATCTTTACCCTCTTTGTTTTTGGGTTTAATATCAGCTTTGCTTAAAATAAGAAACTCAGCAATACTATCTAATCCAAATTCCGCACAAATGTGCAGTGGTGTTTTTTGCCTAGAATCTTTCGCATTGAGTGAGGCGCTTTTATAAACAAGTAGTTTAACCATTTCAATATTATTGTTGGCACATGCAAAATGCAAAGGGGTGGCCTGGTCATACGATCTTGTGTTTACATCTGCTCCTAAACGGATAAGCTCTTTGGTTTTATCCAGATTATTCTCCCATGTCGCATCAAGAAGGGCTGAATTTAAACTATCTTGAGCAATAATACTATTTGCGATAAGCAACCAAAGAGGTAATATTATAGTCTTAATGATAATGTTCATCAGTTAAATTATATTTAATGGCTAATCATTTCTCTTTATGGCAAAGTTATTGAATATAATTTACACAAAATAAGAAAAATGAAAAAAATTGCATTTCTCATAGCCGTCTTGTGCGCATTTTCTCTTCATGCGCAGGTAAATCCTACATTGGATTCTACAAAGTATAATGACCCTCAGAATATGGATGTTGTTTATTCGGGCGAAGCTCAATATCCAGCAGGCGAACAGGCATTGTACCAGCTTCTATATGAGGGAGTTGAGTATAGCGATGAAGCTAAAGAAGCCAATATTAAAGATGACCTTATTATTAGTTTCGATGTAAATTTCGATAGCACATTAACTGAATTTTATATCATTCACGAAATTGGATTTGGCATAGATCAACAAGTAATTTCGCAACTGAAGGATCTTAAATTTGCTCCCGCAGTGATGAATGGAATTGAGGTTCGCCAAAATGTTATGCTTACGCTGCCAATTCGTACATATCCCGATATGTAATACCGCCCCGCTATCAAGTTTCTTAATATAATTCACTTTGTTTTTATATTAAGATTGATAGGCAGGCGGCATTATCTAAACCAGATAAAAGATTTCATTACATTTATCTTGTTAGCGGTTTAGTATAATTAGCGAATAATAGAAGCTTTTCTTAAAAATGGTGATAGAGTTCTGGTGCCTGCTCCTTGTAGTATGGCATCAATAGCTTTATTATCTATTACTATGCTTCCAAATATGGCTTTTAGGGGCTTGGCATATTCAAAAAGATATTTGGTCATTGGCGCAGATGGTCCAATCATGAAAATTTCTGCTTCTGCTTTGCAGTTTCTTATTAGTTCATCAAAGCTGCCATTTGATAATGATGTTGCAGTAACGATAAACGTGTCTCCATTGCTGATATTTTCATCGTATTCCTCCAGCGGAGAAAGAAGGGGTGATTTTTTACGAAAATCAAATATTTTGCAGTCGATTTTCTTTTGCTCCATTTGTCTGTAAATGGGTTCTATGAAGCCAAGCATAACAATATTATTTTTACTATGCAATGGTATGATGTCGATAAAAGAGGCTGCATCATAGCTGAGGCCCGGCCTGTTGACATTAGAATTTATAAGAGCTTGGTCAATTACTCGACCACGGTAAATATCGGTTTCAGTTGACATTCCTTTGTCAATTCCGGCGCAAATTCCAATATGCCCATCATTATCTTCAACGGCTGTAAATATTTCTCCTTCATTTAGCTTAAATGAGGGCAATTGTTCTTTGGAGAATAATTTGTTTTTTAGAAAATCAAGTACCATAATTTTATTTTTATAAAGCTCAAAAGTATATTTTTTATCTGAGGAATTAAGTGTAAATCTCGTTGTCTTTTTGTAGCTTTGTTCAATGCAAGAAAAAAAATCTTTGCGATCACTTTTTTTTAGACACCTGGCGCCAACGTCACCTGAGCCCCTTGCATTGGAGATTGTCAGGGCTGAAGGGAGTCGGCTTATTGCAGCTTCTGGTAAGGAATATCTTGATATGATTTCTGGAATATCGGTTAGCAATCTCGGACATAATCATCCTGTAATTAATAAAGCGGCAATTGAACAGATCAATCGACATAGTCATTTAATGGTTTATGGCGAATTTGTTCAGAAAGTTCAGGTTGAACTTGCGCAATTATTATCAGATTTATTAGGTGAAGGTTTTGATTCAGTGTTTTTTGGAAACAGTGGGGCAGAAGCTGTTGAAGGCGCAATGAAACTCGCCAAACGTTATTCAGGACGCCATGAGATTATTTCTTGCAAAAATGCGTATCATGGTAGCACTCAAGGCGCATTAAGTATTATGGGAAGTGAGGTTTACAAAAACTCGTTCAGACCATTATTACCATCAACGGCTCTTATTCAATTCAATAATTTTGATGATTTGAATAAAATAACAAAAGAAACAGCTTGTGTTATAGTTGAACCTGTGCAGGCAGAAGCGGGGATTATTGTTCCTGAGAATGGGTATTTGCAAGCTTTGCGCAATCGATGTACTGAAAAGGGCACACTTTTAATATTCGATGAAATTCAAACTGGCTTAGGGCGAACTGGTTCTTTGTTTGCTTTTCAAAAATATGGAGTACGCCCCGATGTTATTTTATTGGCTAAAGCTTTAGGAGGAGGTTATCCGCTGGGAGCTTTCATCTCATCAGGAGAAATAATGCAGAGTCTTAGCGAAAATCCTGTGTTGGGGCATATTACCACATTTGGCGGTCACCCTGTTTCTTGTGCTGCTGCATTGGCATCGTTACAAATAATTTCTGATGAGGATCTTTTACTTGAAGTTCAAAGAAAGTCAGATTTATTTGCCTCCCTTCTATCAGATTTGCCCGCACCATTTGATTTTAGGAGAAGTGGCCTTTTAATGGCGCTTGATGTAGGTAGCGAAAAGATGAATTTTGATATAATTTCCAATTGTATTGATGCAGGGCTTATCGTAGATTGGTTTTTATTTAGTCCTCAATCTATGCGCATTGCACCGCCATTAAATATTTCCGATGATGATATCAGACATGCATGTTCTGTTATCAAAAATTCCATTAAATAAATCAATGATTATGAGCACACAAGATGACAAAAAATTTCTTCAGCGAGCAGTTGATTTGGCTTCTGAAAATGTACGTGCTGGCAAAGGAGGCCCTTTTGGAGCCATCATCGTTAAAAATGGAAAAATCATTGCCGAGGCATGTAATTCGGTAACTTTTGATAATGATCCTACTGCCCATGCAGAGGTAAATGCAATTAGAGCCGCCACAAAGGGGTTGCAGAACTTTCAATTAGACGACTGTACAATTTATAGTAGTTGTGAGCCATGCCCAATGTGTCTTGGAGCGATTTATTGGGCTCGTCCGGCACGCCTTGTTTTTGCTGCTTCTAAGGGAGATGCTGCTGAAATTGGTTTTGACGATGCATTTATTTATCATGAAATAGAGGTAGGTTTAGAAAATAGATCAATACCTACACTGCACATGCCTTCCTACGAGTTTTTGGAACCATTTAGGCTTTGGAAAAGCTCAGGTGAGAAAATCGATTATTGATTAGATATATCTTGGTTTTTTGCCATTCTGTTTGAGAAAAACCTATTTTTAAGTAAAAAATTTTGCAGGGAAGGATATTATCCTTAGTTTTGTGGGATGGGGATGTAAAACTTAAAATATGGAAGGTCAAGAAAGAAAGGATCGCGAAGAAGTTTACACAAAAGTTGTACGAGCTGGAAAGCGCACGTACTTTTTTGATGTTAAAGAGATGAGAAGCAGTGAGATGTATATTACTGTTACAGAGAGTAAGAGGAGATTTGATCAGGATAGTGGCAAGTTCTTCTATGAAAAACACAAGTTGTTTCTGTATAAGGAAGATTACGACAAATTCACTAATGCTTTGTCAGACATTATTCATTTCATTCGCACGGGTGAAAAAACCGCTGATGAATTGCAGGATGAGGATGTAAATTTTTCAGATGAATATAGCAAGGATCTTGATTTTACACAGGATTCAACGGACGAATAATCCCGAAATTATATTCTTATTAAATTTTCTTTGGCGGTATAGCTGAGGAAATATTTTAGTATCTTTGGGCTTTGAATAAAAACTAAGAGGAGTTTTCTCAATATGGGAAAAGTAATAGCAATTGCCAATCAAAAGGGAGGGGTAGGAAAAACAACTACTGCCATTAATTTATGCGCAAGTTTTGCCGTGCTGGAAAAAAAAACATTGCTGATCGATGCAGATCCGCAGGCAAATGCCACTTCTGGTCTGGGCTTTGACCCCAGAAATATTAAGTTAAGCATTTATGAGTGTTTTGTCGATAATATCAGCGCAAAAGAAGCTATATTGTCAACAAATACACCTAATTTAGACATTCTTCCTGCACATATTGATTTGGTGGGGGCCGAAATTGAAATGATTAATATGGAGAATCGTGAACGTATGATGCGTAAAGTGATTCGCCAATTGAAAAATGAATATGATTTTATCCTGATCGATTGTTCTCCATCACTGGGATTAATTACGGTAAATGCTCTAACTGCTGCCGATTCTGTTATTGTGCCTGTGCAATGTGAGTATTTTGCGCTCGAAGGTTTGGGAAAACTTCTAAATACCATTAAAATTGTACAGACCCGTCTGAATCAGGAGCTGAATATTGAGGGTGTGTTGCTTACGATGTACGATCAGCGTTTACGCTTATCAAATCAGGTGATAGATGAGGTGCGCACACATTTCAAAGATATGGTATTTGATACCATTGTTCCGAGAAATACACGTTTAGGGGAAGCCCCCTCTTTTGGGGAAAGTATAATTATGTTTGATGCGGAAAGTAAAGGTGCAGTTAGTTATCTAAATCTTGCCCGAGAAATTCTTCAGAAAAATAATATGACCCGTATTAATAAGGATAAAAAGAAAATTGAATCGTAAATATGGCCAAGCAAAAAAATGCATTGGGAAGAGGATTAGGAGCATTGCTAAACGATGCTGATTCTGATTTTGTGAGAAGCGGAAAAGGATCCGGCGTAGCCTTCCCTTTAATAGATATTGATGAAATTGAGGCAAATCCATACCAGCCTCGTACTATTTTTGAGGAGGAATCGCTTAACGAACTGGCCGCTTCAATTAAGCGACAGGGGTTAATTCAACCTATTACAGTGCGAAAATTGGCGGATAATAAGTATCAGCTAATTAGTGGGGAACGCAGATTACGAGCATCAAAAATGGCTGGATTGACCGAAATTCCGGCTTATGTGCGTGAAGCAGATGATAATGCCATGATGGAAATGGCGCTGGTGGAAAATATTCAGCGTGAAAATCTTAATTCCATCGAAATCGCTCTCACTTTTCAGAAACTCATGGAGGAATTTAGTCTGACTCAGGAAGAGTTAAGTGAGAAAGTGGGTAAGAAACGTACAACTGTAGCCAACTATCTTCGTTTGCTGAAACTTCCTATTGAGGTTCAGGCAGGTATTCGTGATGAGAAGATATCAATGGGCCATGCCCGTGCTTTAATTTCTCTAAAAAGTAAAGACCTTCTGCTTAGTATTTACGATAAAATCATCGATAATAGCCTCAATGTACGCCAAGTTGAAGAATTGGTGCGTAAGTCTGCACGAACAGGGCAGGCTGAAAAAACACCTGCTAAAATTAGTAATGCCGTATTGGATAAAATCGGAAGAAAGATATCCAATAGTCTTGAAATGAAAGTTCAGGTAAAAAAAGGTAGGGGTAAAGGCGGCAGTATTTCTATCCAATTTAAAGATGAAAAGCAACTCAAAATTATTGAGGAACGCTTAAGCTAATCTGATGGGCAGGGCAAAGCTGACATTGATTTTTCTCTTTATTGTCTTTTCATCAAAGATTTTCGCTCAGAATATTGATGACACTACCAAGATATACCATTCTCCCAAAAAAGCTACCATTATGTCTGCTTGTTTGCCGGGGCTAGGGCAAATTTATAATCATAAATACTGGAAAGTACCAGTTGTTTATGCAGGCTTGGGAGGAGCCGCATACGGATTTTTCTGGAATCATGATAAATACAGTACCTATCGCGATGCTTATGTTTTAAGAACAGATGGCGATTCCGCAACCATCGATAATTTTGATGGATTTTATTCAGAATCAAACCTACTCGATCTTAGTAATTATTATCGTCGGAATATGGAATTATCTGTGGTAATATTTACTTTTGTGTATATTCTAAATATTATCGATGCTACTGTAGATGCACATTTATACGATTTTGATATCAGTGATGATCTTAGTATGCGTGTACAGCCAGCTGTTTGGCATTTGCAAGGTAAGGCCGGACCTCAAATGGGTGCAGGATTCACAATAAATCTCAGTTTTTGATTATGAAAATACTTTTAATCGGATATGGGAAAATGGGGAGGTTGATTGAGCAGGAACTTCTGAAAAATGGTCACCACTTGAGTGGAATTCTAGATGCTGAGGATGAATGGCCGCAATTTTCGCAAGCTGAGCTGCCTGATATGGCTATAGAATTTACGGAACCACCTGCAGTGTTTTCGAATATTGAAAAATGTATGAAAGCTGGTATTCCAATGATTACCGGAACTACGGGCTGGCATAACAGGCTGGAAGATGCTCGTTTGCTTTGCGAGGAAATGAATGGGTCTTTACTTTATGCCAGTAATTTTAGCATTGGTGTAAATCTTTGGTTCGATTTGATTCGGGATGCATCAAGGCGTTTTGCTGACTTGTACTCGTATACGCCTTCGCTTCAGGAAAAACATCATAAGCAGAAAAAAGATGCACCAAGTGGAACGGCTGTTACTGCTGCAGAAGCTTTTCTTTCCGAAAACAAGCGATTTGAAGGGTGGTCTTTGGATAAAAATGAAAATGCATTGATGGTGGAAGCCATTCGGGAAGGTGATGTCAAAGGGTTTCACGAATTGCGTTTTCAGTCTTCATTCGACCGTATTAGTGTTTCGCATGAGGCGTTTTCTCGCGAAGGTTTTGTTCAGGGAGCGGTGAAAGCTGCCGAGTGGTTGAATGGGGAAAAAGGATTTTTTGATTTTCATGAAGTGTACGATAAAGTTTTTAATCTCAACAATATACGTGAATAATTGCGTTATTGTAAAAAAGTTTGAATTATGGATATAGTATTCATTATTACGTTGCTAAGTTTTCTAGTCTTTCTGATTGGGCTGATGGCTGTTTTTACTAAAGCCGGAAAACCTGGCTGGTACGCATTTATTCCGGGCTATAATATTTATGTCTGGTTAAAATTGATTAAAAAGCCTTTATGGTGGATTGTTTTTGCACTTATGCCATTCATAAATGTTTTTATGGTTATGCTAATGATCGTAGAAACATTAAAAGCTTTTGGTAAAAACTCTGTTGGCGCTCAGCTGCTGTCAATAATGGTCCCATTTGTATATATGCCGTATATGGGATTTAAGAAAGATTTGGTCTATACTCATCCTGATGATCAGAAGAAAATTAAGAAATCAGCTCCGCGTGAATGGTTTGAGGCTATTATTTTTGCTGTGGTAGCGGCAACAGTTATTCGTATGTTTTTTATTGAAGCATACACCATTCCTACTTCTTCAATGGAAAAATCTCTGTTGGTAGGTGATTTCCTTTTTGTTTCTAAAATAAGCTATGGCTCGCGAACTCCTATAACACCGTTATCATTTCCTTTTACTCATCATACCATGCCGCGAACACAGAATACAAAGTCGTATCTGGATTGGATTCAATTGCCTTATTATCGTTATCCTGCTCTCGAAGAAATTGATAATGGAGAGGTTGTGGTGTTTAATTTTCCGGGGGGAGACACTGTTATGTTGCGAGATCAGGCAACAACATATTATGGGGAGGTAATTTGGCAGGCTGCCCAAATGGCATACTTAAATGGGGATTCTGTGAGCAATTATACTAAATATATGCAGCAGGCCAGATATAAGGTTCTATCTACTACCGATATTACGGTGAGACCTGTAGATAAGCGAGAAAATTATATTAAACGATGCATTGGAATTCCGGGCGATATTATTGAAATTAAAGAAAGACAGGTTTTTGTGAATGGAATTGCCATGGAGAACCCGCCTCAAATGCAGTATAATTATCTTATTAAATTGAAACCGCAAACCATATTGCCAAAAAAGCAACTTTTTGATATTGGTATTTCTCACGATGATTATAAAACCTCTGCTCAAATTGTTATGAATATGGGTTTGAGTTCATCCATGGTTCTACCTTTAACATTTGATATGTTGAGAGAGTTTAAGACCAAGTTTGAAAGTTATTTGGCGGCTCCACCTGAAGTTCTTAATGATACGTCATGGGATGTAAGAATATTTCCTCATAGTTTGAACTATCCTTGGAATAAAGATAATTTTGGACCGCTTGAGGTTCCCAAAGCTGGCCAAACTGTTGAAATAAATGCCAAAAATATTGTTCTATACAATCGAATTATTAGAATTTATGAAGGCAATACACTACAAATTCAAGGTGATCAGATTTTTATTAATGGAAAGCCAGCAACAACATATACTTTCAAAATGAACTATTATTGGATGATGGGAGATAATCGCCATAATTCTGCCGATTCCCGTTTCTGGGGCTTTGTGCCTGAAGATCATATTGTAGGTAAAGCTGTATTTGTATGGCTCAGTCTTGATAAAGACCGCTCACTTACGGCGGGGAAAATCAGGTGGAATAAGTTGTTTAGAGTAGTTCGTTAACTTTGCATTTATGCGCTTGTCTAAGCTGGAAGACAACAGCTTGATTTAAGTGCACTCGAATCAGGAACATATATGATTGAGGCTATTGCAGAACATAGTAACAAAACTCTCAGGTTTATCAAGAAGTAAGTTTGTATTGATATATATTTTAGAAGAGGCTGTATCATAACTGATACAGTCTTTTTTTATGCAGCAAGTTCCAGATATTTAGGGAATGTGATTTTTACAAGTTTTGCTTT
>JAFGWG010000053.1 GCA_016937255.1 Bacteroidales bacterium | reverse complement strand
TTTCTCTCTTTCCGTAATTCCGCTACGCTCCATTACGGAAAGAGAGAAAAAAATGCTATTTGTTGCATTTACTAATTGAACTTAGGTTTTTCTACAGTCAATAGTTAATACGATTTGAAGAAAAATGTAATAATTAGATAAAAAATCAGACTTTGGCAAAGAAGTTGTAATTTTGAGGCATTAATTTTAAACAAATTTCTATGAAAAAATTCTCCGTTTTATTAATTTTGCTGTCCTCTTAGGTTTTGGCAAAATGAGCTTCGCTCAGGAAAATGCAATTAAAATGAACATTTTCAGCTTGGCGATTGGTACTTACAATGTATCATACGAAAGAGCACTGAATGACATGAACACAGCACAATTGGGTGTTTTTTATCTGAATTGGGGAACCGGCTCAGGTGATTATAAGACCACATTTACTGGGGTAGGAATTACTCCTGAGTTTCGTCATTATTTTGATGAGTCTCTTTATGGGTTTTATGTAGCTCCTTTTATTCGTTATCAGAACTACACTCTGAAACAGAATTATGATGATTATGATGATGTAACAATGACATATACAACCAGAGAAGCTAAAGGAACCCTCCAAACTTTTGGTGGTGGTGTTATTGCTGGTCATCAGTGGTGTCTTGGCGAGCATTTTACTATTGATTTGTTTCTAGGACCTTCATTTAATGCTGGAAGCGTTAAGGTTTCTGATGATACTGATGATGATTATGAATTTTCTACAGGTGCTTTCGACGGATTTGGTGTTCGTTGGGGAATGACCTTTGGATTTGCTTTCTAATTTGATTTAGACATATAAAAAAAGCCTCACTGGAAAGTGGGGCTTTTTTATTTTTAAAGACTTTTAGAAATTATTCTTTCATGAATTTCTTGTTGAGAATTTCTTTTCCGTCTGCATTGTATCCACGAATATAATAGATGCCGGTTGTAAGGTCAGCGATATTTATACTGCCGTTTACAACCTTGTGAAGTGCTAGTCTGCCCTGAGAATCGTAAATGAATGCAGTAAACTCTTCATGAATTCCAAAAACATTAATAATATCATTAGCTGGGTTGGGATAAACAAAGGCATCGGGTACATCAAGTTCAGGAATCTCTGTTGCATTGGGACAAGCAATGGCATCAATCCATAAATGAGTAATAACAGAACTGTTAATACTTGGGTAATCTGTCCATGAAGAACCATCGTGCAAATATCCTGTGTTTGAAGAAACAGGCACGGTACTCATATAAGTTGCAAATGTGTCTTGTGGGGTATTGTAATATACCTCGTATCCAAGATAATAATTGCCTGTTGTTGTAACTGGGCTTGTAAATTGTATCAGGTTCCAATAACCTGGGTTTAGAGTGCTGTAATACACATCTTTTTGGGCAATAACTGATCCGGGAGTTGTACCACCGCTGTATACCTTAAATGTAACTTTTGCACTACCACTCATATTTGTTGCTTTAACAACAGCAACATATAAACCACTAATAATTGGGGTGCTGACTGATGAGAACTTTTCAGCATATTCATCCCATCCATAACCATTTTGCCCGGTCCAGTATCCCCATTGTGTAGTGAAAGAATAATATGTGGCACTTTCAGTTCCGTAATTGCCAATGGTGTCGCAAGATGTTCCGGGGTTTGGAGTGCCGTTGGGTTCAATATTATATAATATTTGATTGCCATAAGAATAATCGCCTGCTCCACCACCGGTTCCTCCTGTTCCGGGCGCAATATTGTTTAGTCTGTAGTAACCATCGTAATAACCTCCCCATCCAAAATTAAAATGAAAATAGTCGGTAGAACCTCCGGTACTTTGATATCCATCTAAAACAAAAGCATGACCACTGGTATATGCAGCATCATATCCGGTATAAAATACAGGTTTTCCGGCATCAACTTGTCCTTTTAATAAAGCTGCCCAAGTAACGTCGTTGTAATTTGAACGAACACCTAGGGCAATAGTACTTTTATAATCAAAATAATATCTGAAAGAAGATTTATGGTCAGCAATATATGACCCTGATCCACTTGCACTATATCCCATATCAACAGATATTCCAATATGCGACATGGTTTTTGCAACTTCTGAATTGCTAGAACTTACATTGTTAGGCATTGCTCCCCAGTTATAATTTGAGGTGCCAAAATTTGCGCTCAACGTTCCGTAAGAGCTAGAGTATGAGTGGCTTCCTATGCCATTCGTAGGCCAGCTCCAGTATTTCATAATTTGAGCCTGTGCAGTTGCTCCACAGCCTGTTGGAACATGATAACACATATAAGAACCGGCAGAAGCATCGTATGGGCAGTCTGCATTATAATTACAACCCTGATCCCAAGTAGTAGAAAGTAAAGGTCCGGCAGCACTTACATCTTTTGACTCTTTTGTATATAAATAATTAATCCACAGATCTTCAATTCCGGCATCTTTAATTTCAGGATTCTCAGATGCAATTATAAGTTGACGCTTATAATCAGTTAAAATAGCATTAACAGCTTCTGGTTGCTCTACAGAATTGTCAAATGATTGGGTAAGTGAATAGGCCAAAACAGGTATGCAATTGTCGAAGGCAGAAACCATAACAAAGCCGTGGCCACCATCTGCATTGAATATGTAGCCGAGTATTTTACCGTCATCGCGGCTTATTTTATCATATAATTTGAAATCGACATTTGCATTTTTCTCAATCATTAAATGCTTGCTGCGTTCAGCATAGAAGCTTTTGGCAACAGTTTGAGCTTGCTCAGGACTAATATTTTGTGCCAAGAGAGATGCACTGAAAATCAATGCAATAAAGAATGATATAATCTTGTTCATGATTGGTTGGATTAATTAATGTTCAAATATATAAAATATTCCATTTCAATTCTAAGTAAAAATGCTCATAAAATGTTAAAGATATCCTGCCATTGCATAAATAATATACCCACTTACTTCGTGTAATAATTCTTCCCAAAGGCGAATTGCTTCCAAATCGGGAATGATAAGATTGAGAAAATACCAATTGCGACTCCCTGTATTAAAATCTACTGGATATGTATCAAACTCTAAGCCTTCATGTCTAAAACAGGCAATTGTTCTTCGCATATGAGAAGCAGAACTGATGAGCAAAAAATCACCGGAAGCGAAAGAATCATTAACAATTTGAGTTGCATTTATGGCATTTTCGTGGGTATTGTCTGATAAACTATCTACCCATATATCTTCTGCGGGGATTCCAATTTCGATCAAATAATTTTTAAGCAAAGGCCCTTCCAGCATATTTCTGTACTTCAAGCTTCCTGAGCCACCACAAATGATTATTTTATCCACTCTTTTTTGATGATACAAATGAACGGCCTGTAGAATTCTGTCAGTATTGTTTCTGAAAGTAGTGGTTTTATATTTTGCGTCGTAGGTAACCATGCCTCCACCTAATACAATGGCAGCATCGTAATGGTTTTTCAACTCAAGTTCTGACTTATGAGGGGGTTCCCACATTCTCATAAATTCATCGGCAATGAAACGATTCGAAAAAAAGAGGAAAATAATGATGGCCCAAAGCAGCAACTTTCTTTTTCGACCTTGTTTTTTATTGAAAAGGGCAAAAAATAAGAGTATAATAACCCATGTTAAGGGAGAGAATAAAAAGGATAATATTTTACTGAAAACAAAAAACATACAAATCAGACTAATTTCTCGAAAATTCCACTGCCAAAAATAGCAAAATCATATTTAGCAGGATCTTTTACATCAAATTCTCTTAATTTTTCGGTGAGCTCATATACGGCTTTTGCATCATTTTGCTTACGTTGAAGCAAGCCCAGCTTTCGGGCAATTCGTCCAGAGTGAACGTCGAGTGGAATCATGAGTTTCGACATTGGGAAGCAATCATTCCAAAGTCCAAAATCAACTTCATTATTGTCTTTTCTTACCATCCAGCGAAGATACATGTTGAGGCGTTTGGCTGCACTGCCTTTTGCAGGACTGCTAATGTGTTTTTTAAAACGTTTTTCGTGCTCATTCATCAGCATTTCGCTTCTAAAAAACTCTATGGCATCCATGGCGTCGCCACCTTCAGTAACAGGTTTGCAGAAAATGTTTTTTAGATTTCCGTGTTTTTGAATCACTGATTTCAACATTTGGCACATGGTAGCTACATCCAGGGCATTAAAAGTGCGGTGTGCAAACCCATTGAGTGTATGCAGATCTTTTTCTGAATGATTCATTACAAAATCAAATGGATTCATATCCATTCGTTCCATTAAATTATTGGCTGATTTAATAATACTTTTTCGGTTTCCCCAGGCAATTGTGGCAGCAAACAATCCTGCGATTTCAATGTCTTCGGGTTTTGAAAATAAATGAGGAACTGAAATCGGGTCTGTTTCAATAAAAGACTTCTGGTTGTATAGTTCAGCCTTTTCTTCGAGCCATATTTTGAGATCTGCTTTATTCATAGATAAAGAAAAGCCCTTCCATCAACGATGAAAAGGCTTTTTGTATTTGTATAAATCTGCTTAGTTCTTGCGAATGTTATTGATAATTTCTTTACCAATACCAACAGCTTTAACATTATCAGGAATCAGGTGGTGGTGACGTGAAGGTAGTGACTTCTCAAGTCCTTGCTGAATATATTCGTCGGTTACCACAGGTTTAATTTGAAGGTATCCACCTAAAACAATCATATTGAAAATTTTGGTAATACCGAGTTCTGATGCTTTTTTAGTTGCATCAACCTGATAGATATTGATATCTTTTCTTTCTGGATGGCGAATAATACCATTGGGATCGTAAATCATGGTTCCACCTGGTTTGATTGTGCTTTCAAACTTATCCATTGATTGCTGATTGAGGATAATGGCAGTATCAAATTCGTTAAGAATAGGAGAACTGATGCGCTCATCGCTGATGATTACGGTAACATTGGCTGTTCCACCGCGCATTTCTGGTCCGTAGGAAGGCATCCAACTTACTTCAAGTCCTTGCATGATTCCGGAATAAGCCAGAATTTTACCCATGGATAATACGCCCTGGCCACCAAAACCTGCTATGATGATTTCTTCTGTCATAATTCTTTGTTTTTATTTATTAACTAATTCACCATCTATCTTAATATCACCAAGTGGATAATAAGGTAGCATGTTTTGTTCGAGCCATTCGTTAGCTTTTACCGGAGGAAGTTTCCATCCTGAATTACAATTGGAAACGATTTCGACAAATGAAACTCCTTTATTTAGCTTTTGATTTTCGAAAGCTTTTCGGATCGCTTTTTTGGCTTTGCGAACATTACCCGGTGTATGAACAGCAACACGCGTTACAAAATATGTGCCGGGCAATGAGGCAACGATATTGGTGATTTGCAATGGATTTCCCATTGAGCTTAGCTCACGTCCGTAAGGAGAAGTACTGGTTTTCATGCCTTCTAATGTAGTAGGAGCCATTTGACCACCAGTCATTCCGTAAATACCATTGTTTACAAATATAATTGCTATGTTTTCTCCACGGTTACAGGCGTGAATGGTTTCAGCAGTTCCAATTGCGGCAAGGTCACCATCTCCCTGATAGGTGAAAACATATTTTTCGGGCCATAAGCGTTTCATAGCAGTAGCAAGTGCCGGGGCACGCCCGTGGGCAGCCTGCTGCATGTCGATATCGAGAAATTCGTAAGCAAGAACGGAGCACCCAACGGGAGCTACACCAAGCGTTTCTGCCTGAATGTCCATTTCTTCAATAGTTTCTGCAACTAGTCTGTGTGCAGTACCATGTCCACAACCAGGGCAGTAGGACAGTGTTTTATCTGTCATAACCTTGCTTTTCTTATATACAAGGTTTTCTTCTTTAATTATATCGTCTTTCCAGAGATCTAATGTTACTTCAGACATATTCTTACCCTCCAATAATTTGAGTTTTTACTGCTTGCAGAACTTCAGTCGGGGTGTGAATAATACCACCAACACGGCCGTAATGCTCAACTTTACATTTTCCTTCAACGGCTAATTTGATGTCTTCAACCATTTGTCCAAGACTCATTTCAACTGAGAGAATCCCTTTAACCTGACCGGCAAGTCTGTTTATTTCATCCTCTGGGAAAGGGAAAAGAGTAATTGGGCGGAGCAGACCAAGCTTAATGCCTTCTGCACGAGCTAAATCAACTGCTTTTTGGCCAATACGAGCACTGGAACCATAAGCTACAAGAAGATACTCTGCATCATCGGTCATGATATTTTCAAACATGACTTCTGATTTCATTTTTTCATATTTATCTCTCAAATGATAAACGTGCTTCTCCTGCTTATTGGAATCGAGATCCAGAGATGTAATAATATTGCGCTCGCGATCTGGAGTTTTACCCGTGGTTGCCCATGGCATTTTTTCTTTAACTTCCTCATCTGTCCAGCGAGGAATCGGATCGAAAAGCTCTACTTTTTCCATCATCTGCCCAATAACTCCATCAGTGAGAATCATTGCAGGATTTCTATATTTGATAGATAGATCAAAGCCTAGTTTAACAAAATCAGACATTTCCTGAACACTGGAAGGAGCAAGAACGATGAGACGATAATCGCCATGTCCGCCACCTTTTACAGATTGAAAATAATCGCACTGCGATGGTTGAATGGTGCCCAATCCGGGACCGCCACGTACCACATTTACCAATAAACAGGGGAGCTCTGCTCCAGCCATGTATGAAATGCCTTCGGCCATCAGACTGACACCGGGGCTTGATGAAGAGGTCATTACTTTTTTTCCGGCACCGGCTCCACCATATAACATGTTGATCGAAGCTACTTCGCTTTCAGCCTGTAATACCACCATGCCAGTTGTTTCCTCAGGTTTGGCAAGCATTAAATATTCAATGACTTCTGACTGAGGCGTAATGGGATAACCGAAGTATCCATCGCAACCTGCACGGATAGCAGCTTCAGCTACAGCCTCATTTCCTTTCATTAATCTTAATTCACCCATTATTCAATTTCTTTAGTTTTCAACTTTTTTTCTGTACACTGTGATTACTCCATCGGGACATACTATTGCACAGTTCATGCAGCCAGTACATGTGTCCTGATACGGTTCAGCATAGAAATACCCCTTTACATTGACAGCAGTTGCCATCCGGATCGTATTAGTCGGACAGGCAGTTATGCATACTTCACATCCTTTGCACCTGTCTTTATCAATCACGATCGCTCCTTTTACTTTAGCCATATCTCGTAATTTTTGTTGTTTCGTTTCGAGGCGAAGTTAAAAATTTTTCTTTAAATGCTCGGGAATTTCAATTTATTTTTTAGGTTCTACCATTATTTTAGTGGATAAAGATTTAGACCTCCATGAAAAAACAAGATTACACTACGAAAATTCTTAAATGTTCTGTATC
>JAFGWG010000052.1 GCA_016937255.1 Bacteroidales bacterium | reverse complement strand
CATCTCTAGCGCATTTGAAAATCTGCATTCCAATGTCCGCCGATACGCGATTAAACAATACGGTGGGCTTGGAATCGTAGATTTTGGCAAAACCTGATAGAATTGCGGGCTTTGCCATCTTCAACGGTTCCATGTCCGTTTTGCCATTTGTCAACTATTCTTGCTCACGGACGTTGGAATGTTGAAGTTTGGCGACATTCCATCCGCTTGCCATGATCCTCGTTCCTCGGAACGATTACAAGCTAATCACGGCGATGGCTTTGCGATAACTTTACGGAAACCCATAATAGATCAAAAATACAATTTATTCTGATAATTCATGCAAAAAGATTAGGATATGTGGAGGAATGGGGGAAGTTTTGCCTTAGTAATTCACCACAACCTTTCGTATCTCTGCTTCTTCAGCTGGCGTTGCAATTTTTAATTGACGATCAAGTCCCATCTGTGTAAATACAGGCTTCATCTGAATAAGTTTACCTTGATAAAAAGTTAAATGCACAAAGCAACTTTGTCTTACACCTATGCGATGAATTTGATCAAAAAGAAAATTACCCAAGCCATTCATAATTGGCACGCCTTTATAGAATTCAAATTCTTGAATTTGGTGGGCTTGTGAGCCATATACCAAATCTGCTCCGGCATCGACTAGAAAATGGGTTATCTTCTTCTGGGATGGAGAGGGCTCGTAGCTATCTACCTCACCAAATTGAATAGAAACGATAATGAAATCTACACCGGCATTTCGGAGTGAATCGATAGTCTTTTGTGCATATTCTTTATTCCAGCGATTGGCACCGGGTTCATTTGGCTTATCGGCACACTCGCCACAAGGACACAATTCGTTAAACCCGACAAAAGCAACGGTGCTGCCGTCTTCAAGTTCTAAAACCAGTGGTTTTGCAGCTTCTTGCGGATTTCGTCCAGCGCCAAATGTTTGCATTCCGTTTTCCGCATACCATTTATAAGTTTCAATAAACGCCTCTTCTCCATAATCGCGGTTATGATTTCCTGTAAGCTCTACAATATCGACGCCCAGCATATTCAAGACTTCAAAATGCTCTTTTTTGGTGCAAAACAGCATTGTCTTTTTGGGATAATCACAATTATCAGTAAAACTCACTTCATTACTGATGTGCAAAAAATCGGTATGTAGAAATTGGTCTTTGACTCCGGTAATTAAGAAATCAAGGCCTTTGGCATCGGCTACATTTCCGGTACCGCGAGTCAGTGCAGTTACGCCAGTAATAGTAATGCGTGTAAAATCTGCAGAATCGGGCACCTGAGCCCAACCACTGAGGTAAACAGGGTATTCATCGGGAATTTCAAAGTAATCAATGCTGTTTACAGATATCGCAATGAGTTGTGGCTGTAAATGCGCAATTTCACAAATCAGAAGCTTATTATAAGAATTTGCAGCGAATGAATCCAAATTATATACAGCAATTCCATTTTCACTACCGAAGAATTGCCATACTTCTGATTCAATATCGGCAGCATAGTACAATTCTCCCTTTTTCCATTTCACTTCTAGTTCGGCCAGAGAAACATTTTTAATATTCGAAGAAAAAGCAGTAACCACGAATAACGGTTTATGTCCATTGCTGACTTCATTATCAGATACAGTTTCTTGTCCGCAACTCTGGAAAGCAATTAAGATCCCAATTAAAAACAAAATAGATGGGAATATATTTTTCATTATGACTTTAATTCTGGTGTTTGAAAAGCAAAAATAGGCAAAACTTGTCAGGTTCAAATGCAAGTATTGGGAAAATAAAAAACGGGAAATATCCCAAAGAATATTCCCCGCAAAAAAAATTATTATTCTTTTACTTCAGCCCGATCACAAGTCTTTCTCTAATAAAAATCTCATCATTTCTAATAACAAGAATATATGATCCGGAAGGTAATATTTCTATATCCAGCTTTCCATCTTGCATTTCATTTTGAAGCATCAGCTTACCATCCATAGAATAAAGCTCAACGATACTTAAAGCTCCATTTAATCCTTCTATATTAATTTCATTATTAGCAGGATTTGGATATATGGAAATTGCATATTGCGATTCTTCAATAGATGAAGTATTAATTACTGTAACATCACTGTAAGCTGTATCTGAACAGGCACCATGAGATGAAAGCAATATCACCTGATAAGATCCTACCGAGGTATAGGTATTAGATGGATTTTGCAGAGTGCTATTTCCTCCATCGCCAAAAAGCCATGCCCATGAATAGGGTGAAGGACCTGAAAGATCTGTAAAATCAACTTGACCACTGTAAGCAAGATCTACAGTATCGGCTGATTGACTGAATGATGCAGAATAAGATGCACAAGTATCGATTACAAACATAGTTCCGTCATATCTAAACATTCCATCATTTCCATAATTATGGAAAGATCCTGCCCAACCTCTTTCGTTATTAGCAAAAGCGACAGTTAGATGTTGAGTGGTATCCATATTGGCAAAATCTGTCCAGTTATGTCCACCATCAGTACTGTATGAAATACCCATAAAAGGGGTTGTGGCATCTGCACCAACACTCACCCATGTATCTGTAGTCCCCGGGACATAGCAAAAGTCATTATTATAAAAGTTTCCGTTATAACCCAGCATAGTCCAAGTGGTGCCACCATCATGTGTTTCGTAGGTTGAATACGGGGATTCATTCATTTTGATAATTCCGTCGTTTAATGATCGGAACTCCACTGCAAATTGTTTACCTGAAACAATTGGGGTAGTAATAAGTGACCAGGTTTGCCCATAGTCAGATGATTTAAAAATATTAGATTTATTGGTTGAGAACCAAACGGTACTTCCTACAACTGAATAATACCCAGTAACTCCATACTCCCCACTCACATTTGCTGGAATATCTGTACTGTTTACACGAATCCAATTGGTTCCACCATCGGTAGTAGTATAAATTTCAAAATATCCACCATTTGGGTCGCCCATACAAAATCCGGTATCAGCATTCCAAAAATGCACAACATTAGGAAATCCATCAGGAGCTGTAAATGTGGCTGTAGTTTGAGCAGTCCATGTAGTTCCACCATCAGTGGTTTTAATAATTGCTCCCCCACCTGATGAATAATTCCATACTGGCACCCATGCTGTTAATGCATCATAAGCATAAATCATACTGTTTCCATAGCCAGTAGAATAACCAGTCATAACTCCAGTGTTCCATGTATTTCCACCATCAGAGGTTCTGGCATACTCACAGATATAACTGGTAGGTGCTAAGCCATCATAACCTGTAGCCCAAACGATATTGGTATCAACTGGATGAAGGTATTTAATTCCACGTGAGGAAGTAGCAAAATTTGAATTCTGCATGGTCCACTGTGCGAATATGCTACTGCTAAAGAGCAGTGCAAATAAAAATAGATAGATTTTTCTCATATTGGTTGGTTTAAGTGGTTGATTTCATAGATATAAAGTAGAAGAACAATATTGCACAATAATCATGCAATACAACTTGCTAATATATAAAAGATCAGAACCAAATAGCAAATATTTCTTCAATTAATTGCTTTTCTTTAATCAGAAAAACGTTGAAAAAAATATATTTTGAAGCTATATGACACTTCCAATAACCGCTGTATCTAATTCATGCACAACATACTGCAATGCTTTGTCACAGAATTTGCATCAACCTGAGTTCAGGGCAAGAATACAAAAACAGTTGGATAAGCTTCAATTTACCCGACTGTTATGTCCTGTTTTAATATTTAATCACTATTATCCGAGAAAATCTTTCTTATTACACAAAATCCTTTTCAATAATTTCAATACCCAGCTTCTCGTATATATCTCTATAATTAATAAGAATGCCTATTCTTTCAATCGCCTCACTATTATTGGATTTATCATAATACTCTTTTGCTTTTGTGAAGTTGCCAAGCATTTCGTAGGACATTCCAAGATTAAAGTATAAGTCTTCCGGATTTTTAATGTTTTTATCCAGCATTTCAATATAAGCTAATGCTAATTTATCAAGCTGCCCTGCATCTGCATAATCATCTAAATCACTTCTTTGTTGACGTAATTCTTTATTATAATCCTTGTCATCACTTTTAACATTTTCAAATTTATAAGTATATATGATATAAGAAGGACTAAAGGCTAAAATATGTTCGTTTATCGCTTGGTCTTCAGATTTGTCTAATAATGAGAACATAGAAGCAGATTTTACTGATTCTAGATACTGAGATTTTGAGTCAGTATTGGTTTTTGCAAAAGGATATTCTTTCACCACCTTACTGCTACTAGTTTGATACACTGTAAGTTTCCCGTTTACGCTAGCAGATGAAGTTGATGTGTATTCATAGAATACAAAAGGAATTTTTGGATCAACCGATGTTGATGTCTCTGCAGTTTTATGTTCTATTGCTGTATCCGAAAGGCCAGTACCTGAAAAATACTCTCCACTGATAATATATTTTGCCTCCGATTCATTTTCTGTTAAATCATATATCTTTGTAGTATACCATGGATTAAACATTTTCACATTAGATTTTCGTCCAATATTAGGGTTGCTAAATACATTTTTCAATGTAGTAGAATATTCTTCGCCAAATGCATTATTTGAGCTGTCTTTCAAATTTATTAATGGTTTTACTAAAACCGGACTTCCTTCTCCAAAATATATAGGAGGCATTATCAATACATAGGAATCCATTTTCTGTGCATTTACTGCTTGAAACACAAAAATTATTAATATGGTACTTATTGTTCTGGTTAGGTTTTTCATTTGTTTTTCTGTTTTTGTCACAATTATTGGTTTTCTCAACTAAAATGTAATTCGCAAACCGTATGCGATTATCATCTTAATAGTTGCAAAGAACTATTTTAAAAAATCTGGTATTCCAGTCCATTTGCGTTACAACTAGACTTTTTCCTTCTTTATTATATATTCCCAATTGAATATATTCATCCTCTATAAGTGGCTTAAAAAACAGCTGCATGATATCCTCTGTTGAATTCACCCACTCATTTTTCTCATCCTTTTCCATTATCTTGTCATATTCCTCTTGATTTATCATCTCAGCACTATGTCCAGATCTATATCTCAAGTATTTTTGTGTTGTAATACAGTATAAGGAAATATAGCGTGTTGCTGTACCATCATGGCTATATAATGTGAAATTTGAAAATCTCCATTTTGCATAGGTATCCATCTTGTTGGGGTCGAATGGAACAGTATCAGCTCTGAAATTTGACAAAACAGCTCTTTCTGGTACTTCAAATTTTTCATTCGCTTTAATAACCAATACAAATTCTTTGTCGTAAGCACTGCCAATATCAAGAATGGCCGGTTTAATTTTTATCTGTGCTGTTGTTGTTAATGATATTGCAAATAAGCCTGCAATAATAATTGCTGTTTTCAACATTGTGATTTTTCTCCGCATTTGATTTTTCTTTTTGAAACTTGGATTCATAATTCGCAACTGTTTTATCAAAAAATAGAACCCAATAATAATTTCGGCAAAAGTATTAATTATGCTAAATCTGAACCTACCAAATTTAACATACTTCTCAACATTCTATTAACAAGTATGCTGAATTAATCAGGTTTACAAACGAATGTACTAATCTGTATGATTAATTCATACTATTAATTTTCGATGTACTACTTAACAATAAAATATCAATTTGTCTTTGAAAAATACTGCTAATCCATGATTTTATGGCAGATACTTTAGAATTCCAATCTTTAAACTATTAAATATTATCATTCCGATGTAGAGCACGCTCTGATAAGTGGAATTCTTGATGACAGACTCGCCAAAAAAAATTCACAAAATACGCCTTAAGGCAAACTTATAATTCAACGCTTGAATGTTGCGCAAAAAGCCAATGATTGCAGCGCATCGCTTCAATGTTGAAAGGTTGTGATATTATATTTCTTGTGTAGTGGGGCTTTTCATCGCTTCGACAAAGAGAAAACATTTAAAAACCTGACAGGTTTAAAACAGTTGCAATCGCGACAAAACCTGTCAGGTTTCTAGTCTATATATGTAATTTCTCATTCACTTCATCAAAAACCGCAAATACCTCTTCAAAAGTATTGGCTTCCATTAGTTTTATTTTAAAGGGTTTGAAACCTGGAATTCCCTTAAAATAGCCGCCATAGAACTTGCGCATTTCGAGTACAGCTTTCTTTTCATTCTTCCAATCTGCAGTATTGATGAGATGCTCTTTACAAACCCTAGATCTTTCTTCGATAGAAACCACTTCGTCATATTCTTCTCCATTCAGAGCTGCCCGTACTTTTTTGAAAATCCATGGATCACCAATGGCCGCACGTCCAATCATAATACCATCAACGCCATAGTTTTCAAAACAATTCAGGGCAAATTCGGCTGAATCAATATCTCCATTTCCAATGAGTGGAATTTTGAATTCCGGGTTTTGTTTTATTTCAGCAATCTTTTCCCAGTTAGCCTCGCCCGAATACAATTGAGAGCGCGTGCGCCCATGCATAGTTAGTGCTTTTATGCCCACTTCCTGCAACATCAAAGCCACTTCATGGTGAACGAGATCATCGGTCGTCCAGCCAAGGCGAGTTTTTGCGGTAACGGGAACTTTCACTGCATCGACTACCCTGCGGGTGATTTCTTTCATCAAAGGTAAATCACGAAGCAACGCTGCTCCTACGCCTTTATTGACAATTTTCTTAACCGGACAGCCAAAATTCAGATCAATAATGGCAGCACCTCTTTCCTCTACCATCTGCGCTGCATCGGCCATTACATCGGCATTATTTCCAAAAATTTGCACGACCAGAGTTTCGTCTGGAAAAGATTTTTCCATTTTCAGAAAACTCTTCTCTGCATTACGCACCAGCGCTTCGGAAGCTATGAACTCTGAAACTGTAAGATCGGCGCCCATTTCCAGACAAATTTTACGAAATGCTTTATCCGTAACATCCTCCATAGGAGCCAGAAAAACAGGTCGTTCGATATTCGATATGCCGGGAAGATTAATCATTCGTGCTTAAGAATCTGAAATAATGTAAATTTGTAATCTGAATGCAAAAATACAATAGTTCGATGAAAATTCCATTGAAAGATAAACATCCGGTGATTCAGCTTATGGCATTTATCGGCATTGCCATAGTGTCTAGCATTGTTATCACACTGATTGGCCTCATTGGAGGAATTCTGTATTGGGGTGATGATTTCCTGCAATCTTTCATGCAGGTTCAAAGTGGTGCAGCCTATATTTCTTACATGAAATACCTGCAACTTATTAGCCATTTGGGAATGTTTATTATTCCAACCTTTATTTATGCAAGACTTGCTGGTGGAAAAATTGCTCCTTTCATGCATTTGAAAGGTATCGGAAAAGGTTCTGGGTTCTTTCTTGCGATTGCTATGATCTTGCTGGCGCAGCCTTTAATCAATCTTCTTACAGTTTGGAATGCAGACATGTCGCTACCTGAGAGTATGCAAGGACTTGAAAACTCAATGCGCATGATGGAAGATCAGGCTATGCAAATGACTGAGCTTTTCCTGAACGTAAATTCAATCGGAGCATTGCTTTTTAACATATTACTCCTCGCCATTATTCCTGCTCTTGGAGAAGAATTTGTATTCAGAGGCATTCTTCAAAAACAACTGCAACGATGGACCAATAGTGGCTGGGCAGCAATATTGATTTCAGCATTCGTTTTCAGTGCTTTCCATATGCAGTTTTACGGATTTTTACCCCGATTTATTCTTGGAATACTACTTGGCTATGTATTCCTGCGAAGTGGAAAACTGTGGCTGTCTATTCTTATACATTTCATTAATAACGGAATGGCAGTTATCATGTATTACCTGTATCACAATAATTATATTGCAGAAAATCCCGACGAACTTTTCAATTTCAACGAAAATATTCCGGTATTGCTAATTTCGTTCTTATTGCTGGGAGGTTCAATTATTCTATTCCATCTTGTGTATAAAAAGCAAAGCCATGAATAAAGAAGGCAGATACGAAAGACTGCACAAGCAAATCAGCGAATTAATCCCAAAAGGAGATCATTCAATTTCTGCCATGGCAACTATTTCATCAATTCTATACCATAAAATGGAATACTTTTTCTGGTGTGGATTCTATTTTCTGGATAAAGGCGATTTGAAAGTTGGTCCTTATCAAGGGCCGGTAGCTTGTCAAATTTTGGAAAAAGACAAAGGAGTTTGCTGGGCTGGCATAAATAAAAACGAAAGCATTTTAGTTCCCGATGTACACAATTTCCCGGGACATATTGCCTGCGACGGTCGTTCTCAAAGCGAAGTAGTCATTCCTGTTCGCAACGTTGAAGGGAATATTATAGCCGTGCTTGATGTAGATAGCGATAAAAAAGATGTTTTTGATGAAACAGATGTCGTTTGGCTCGAAAAAATTATTTCACTTATTGAACCCATTCACTTATGATCGTACATATTTTAACCGCAATTGCATTTGGATTGCTGCTGATTGCCATCAGTTACAGACACGCATTATTGATGAAAAATGCATCGAAAAGTACGCCTTTTTTCATTTCATTAGTTTTTGCAATTTTCGCGGGAGGCATGGCCTACCTAGCTTTAATTTTTACCGAAGCAATAAAAGACTCCATGTTTTTCAAGCCAACCATTGCAACTCTTGTTATTCTAATGATTCTGAGTTTCAAAGCCTATTTCAATACCCGCCGTAGCAAACTTGCCGATGCCTTGTTCGATATAAAAACCCCAAAAATAGTTATCCCTTTAGCTTTTGCAACATCTTTTGAAGCATTTTTGGCGTATAGCGCCACCGGATTTCTGTCTCCAAATAAGTGGATTGCATTGGCTATTAGTGGTGGATCGGCTTTACTGCTGATGTGGGCAGGATTTGCAGCAGGTAGTCGCCCGAATTCCATTAAAAACATCAGACTTTTCATTATGCTGGCTGCGTTTGTATACTTGGTGGCGGCATTAACATCCTTGATTTATATATTCCTCTATGAAGCATAAAACTAAAATCAGACTTAGCAAAGAGTTTTCTTTTGAAATGGCGCATGCTCTTAAAGATTACGACGGAAAATGCAGACATATTCACGGGCATTCCTTTAAGCTGGTTGTAACAGTAATAGGTGAGCCTATAAATGATGAAAGTTCACCAAAAAACGGAATGGTCATCGATTATGGAGATTTGAAAAAAATTGTGAATAGGCTTATTGTGGATGAATACGATCATGCCTTGGTTTTGCCTGAAAAAAGCGAATTACTGAAAAAGTTAGAAGGAAGTGTTGAAACAAAAACCATTGTGGTTCCTTTTCAGCCCACCAGCGAAAACATGCTGATATATTTTGCGGAAATATTACAAAAAGAGCTTCCAAAAACCTTAAAACTGCATTCCATCAGGCTGCATGAAACTGCTACAAGTTATGCAGAGTGGTTTGCAGAGGATAATTGATCTTAGTATAACCTCCAAGGT
>JAFGWG010000051.1 GCA_016937255.1 Bacteroidales bacterium | reverse complement strand
GGAAACGTCGATAAAGCGAAGCCATTTGCGACGATTCCAAGCCGCATAGCTACTATATGTGCGACGTTGGAATGCCGCAAAAAAAAAATCCTGTTATGCTGCGGTTGTCGAAGTATGGTGGGATTTTTTTATTTCTTACAACCAATTATTCTAAATACGGTTTGGCGGTTTAGTGCGTGAGCTTTTTCCTGCTCCTCCCGTGTTGGAAAGGCGAGGATTTCTTCTTCTTTAATGATTGGCGCTTTCTCACCCATGCCAATAGAAGTTAATCTGTCGCTGTTTATTCCTTTATCCACTAAGTAATTCACAACTGATTTTGCTCTTCTATCGCTAAGTGTATCATTAAATTCGATACTCCCTCGAATATCTGTATTGGATTCAATTCTTAAACAAAGATTGCTATGAATATTTAAAAAATCAACCAGTGAGTCCATAAAAGGGTAGCTTTCTGGCAATATTTGCGGGTAATTGAAGCTAAATATTATGGTCTTTCTCAAAGTATCCCCGATCTGAAATTCAGAATCACTAAGACAAAAGCTTTGACCATGGCTTTGGAATCCACAAATAAGTAATGGTGTAAAAGCAAAAAGGACTATGAGTTTTCTCATTTTTTAGTATTGTCTTTTCTCATTATCTCATAAAACTCTTTGAGCTCTTCTTTCTTTTCTTTGGATAGACTATGCCAGCGAATATCCTGTATAGCGCCCTCCAATGCATAAAGCATATTTAGGCAAGGCTGTTTGTTATCGTGCGCATGAATGAGTTGTATGGCTTTTCTGCTTCCGGTTTTCTTCAATTCTTCGGCAGTTTTTATCCCTGCTTTAATCAATGTTTCAGAGAGACGTGCCCCGATATTGGGTAATGCACTCAATGACTTTTTCATCATAAATAATCATTGCTTAATAAATAACATATCATCGGCAAATACTCCGTTTACAATAACACGAAGAACATAAGAACCAGGTGTAAGATCAGATATATCTACGTTAATATCTTTCTCGCATGTTTTTATGAGATCACCCTTTACCGAATAAATTCCAATGAAATTGATGATATCATCATTATTGATGTCTTTCAAAGTAAGTAAATCAACAGATGGATTTGGGTATGGTAAATGGCTGTCTGAATCGTTTTCGGTAATTGATGTAGCTGGGAATTCACAAACTTTCACATTATCAATCATAAAATCGTGCTCCCAACCATTGCCGGTTGCATTTACAAAGCGAAACCGAACTTGCATGGCTGCATTATTATGTGTGCTGATGTCAATGGTATCAATACCCGTAGTATCGGTTCCTGAAAACACACGAACATTTTGCCATGATGATCCGTCAAATACATCTACATATCCTTCTAATGCTGTTGATTGATACAGAAATCTGAAATCATAACATAGATAGAGCGGATTTGTAGTTGCCGCATTGAATGATGGTCCGGTTAGTATTTCATTGGTTGCAAGGCCGCTCCAGTCATAAACAAGCATGAATTTGGTGCCATCAAAATCAAAAGAATAGTAGCTTGATGTGCTATCCCATGTTTGAGTAGCATTTCCACTCGATGTTACGGTCCATGTTGCGGGGAGTCCGGCATTGAAATCTTCCTGAAAATGAATTGTTTGTGCGTTTGCAAAATTCAGCAAGAGAAAAGAAAAAACAACAGCAAATAAAAGTATATTTTTCATAGTAATTGCATTTAAGAGAAAAAATATACTTATTAGACGGGAAAAACAGCTTTTTAGTTGCACGAATTGGTGTTTATTTTTCTTATAATATATTTGTGGAAAATCTCTGTCACGTATTTTGACTGTTTCTTCTCATTGGAAAAAGGATAATATTCATTTACATGCTAATGTTTTTCCGTTTCCTAATAAGCCTCAACGACCAATACATCAGATTTAGAAATACGCCCATAAATATGGTCATTCCCCATGTGCGCGGGTGCTCTAGTGGATTAACAACTCGGTGTCCGATATCATAAACCAATCTATATGGTTCTTGTATGATATCCCAACTGTTCCATCTCAGATAACGACCTACATAGATGCCGAAGCTGCCGAGAAAGAGTAATAGAACTGATATTATTGGAATGAGTTTTTTATTGATGAACTTTTCGAGTAAAACTTCAATGTCCCATAAGCTCATAAATCCAAAAAGTAGTCCAGTCCATGCAAATGTGAGAATTAATGCCAGGTCAAACCAAATGGGCATATTAGAATTTATGCGCAGGTGAAACAAATCGGTAAGAATATATGGTGCATTTGGGAAGAATAACAACCAGGCTGCCATTACACCAATTGTAATAATCTTGCTTTTTCTGAGTTTCGGAAAAACAATGGCTGCAGTTGTAAATGCCCAAGGAAGAAAAGCCAGAAATAGATTCCAGTTCAAAAAAAGAAACATTTTTGTATCGGAAATGGTAAACCGGAATACTGAAATAGAAAAGCAAAGTATGGTGGCAGCGGCCAGAAAAAGGCTTTCGTTCAATCGGCCTTTTTCTCTTAGTAAGCGGAACATAATTCTGAAATATTTGGAATAAAAACAATTGCAGCTATTATTAAAGCAGTTATTGCACTGAAAAGTACGGCTGCAGCTGATAGATCTTTGATTTTCTTAATGGTTGGTTTTTTATCTTTTGTAATTAAATCTGCAGTATTTTCAATAGCTGAATTGATGATTTCAGCAACAAAAACCAAAGCAATAGCAAAAGCAATTCCGATCCACTCGAGACCGGAAATTCTGAAATAGAATCCGGCGGCAATTGCAATTATGGCAGCCAGTAAATGAATCCGTGCATTATGCTCTTCTTTTATGAGTATCCATAAACCATTGAATGCATAACCAAAACTTCGGATTCGCTTCCTTAGAGAAAATTTATTTTTGTCCATAACTCTGATTTTTAGAGAATGAACGAAGCAATGAAGTATTTATTATTAAAACAGATCTTTGAACGTCTGACAATAAGGAGTTCTAATTGCATCCGATTCAATCCTCAATCAAATACAATTTCCTGTCCTCAATCTTAAATAGCATTGGCACAATGGTTAGGGCAGGGTAGAGCTTGCGGAGGCGTTCGGTTTCTTTTTGGGCAAATTCGGTTTCGTGGTGGATTTCGTATTGTGGAGCCATTTCTTCAAAATGTGCATTGGCAGCATCCGGACTCCAGCCACCGAATTGGATGAGTCCATCCACAAATTTATCTTTTCTTTCATGCAGGTTTACCATGGCACAATCGGTATGTCCAATCAATGCCATATAGCTTAATCCGCCAACGGCAACGGCATAAGATATCTTAAACTCGCAGTATTTCATGTCGGCGCCACCATTGCGAATGACAAAAGCAAAATTCTCAGGTAGATTCAGCGATTTGCGGTTATCCATGCACATTCCTAACAATATTTCGGCATTCTCATAAGGGTCAGTTTCGAGCCCTAGATTCTGATATTCCAGCAATTTCCCAATCGGTGTGTTTTGATATTCTTCAGGAATTTCAGTTTTGCTTTTTATGGAAATGAGTTTTGGCATCTTACCGAGTTTTGAAAGTTAAAGATAAGGATTTTTGGGGAATTCTCTTTCTCGACATAGCTTATATCTAAGAAGAAACCAAGTGCAGAGATCCCAGCTTTCCACTAGATATATCAACTTTCACACTACTGCCGCCTAAAACTCACTTTGTTTCAGTAGTCTTCGTGCAAACGCCTTAAAGACAAGGCATGCCTTGTCTCAGTGTTAAAAAGTGCATCTACGGAAACAAAGGCCCTGTTCCTTGCTACTTTTCATCGTATTTACTCAGAATATCTTCAGTAATCTTATCAATATTAATATCGCTTTCTTTTATGAAAACAACATTATTGTGATTGTTCAGAACGCGCTTATAAGATTTATCATAATAGCCCAAAGCGAGATAGGCTACTTCATAAAGTTTGCCTTCGTTTAGCCATTGAATTGATAGGTAAGTGTTTTCAGGGCCAAATCGCTTGCTTATTTTGATAATAGATTCCTTCAATTCATCAAGGCTTGCATCACTATAATCCTTAACCAAATATTCTGCTCTCTTCTCACGTGGAATATCGAGAAAATACACCGGTGCGGTTTTCATCTGCGAATAAACAGCATCGGGGAGAAAGACTTTGCCAATATTTCTGCTTTCATCTTCAAGCCAAACTGGTTTAGCGGGGTCGAAACGCCGCCATAGATCAAAGAGTCTGTTTTCAAAATCTTCGGTGCTGGGTTGCTCTTTCTGTCCAATAGAACCAAAAGCAGATCCTTTGTGACACGCCAATCCTTCAAGATCGATGGTTTGATGGCCCAATTCAATCAAATTTTTTATGATTAAGGTTTTTCCACTCCCTGTATATCCGCCAATAATTTGAATATTGTGTGGTTTTTCCCAAAATGCAATGAGCAACCGTCTCCAGGCTTTGTAGCCTCCTTGAATTAGCGATAAATTTTCGAATCCGTTTTCATGTAAATGCTCCGTAAATAAGCGGCTGCGAAGTCCGCCACGCCAACAATATAATGTAAGTGGTCCACCTCCGGCTATTTTACGGCACTCATCAATGAAAAACTGTTTTTTCGGATTGGCATATGTATAGCCAAGTTCCATAGCTTCATCTTTCGATCGTTGCACATAGGCTGTGCCAATTTCTGCGCGCTCTTCATTGGAAAATAATGGCACATTAACCGCTCCGGGAATATGTCCTTTCAGATATTCCCCAGGCGAACGCACATCAATCAGTGGCTGCGGATTTTGGAGGAATTCTTCTATGGCAATGGATTGAATCACGGTATAAATGTACGGGTTTTGTTTTAACAATCGACCCATTAAGGATCGTTTCTTTTTTCTTTCTTGTTCTGGAAATGCGTCCCGGGTTATTGATATTGAAGTCCTTAAGGGTTCGGAATTGGTAAGGTGTCTGATACTTACAGGGTGGCATTATTGTACACTTGTAGGGGAGTTTGTGTAAATGCTATGGCTCATAACATTCTACTTCCCACTTGGAAAAAAGTTTTTCAAACTCCATCTGCATATAGCCATCATTGCTCATATGGAATATAAGGCGGTTGGCATGATTCCACCATCCAAACATCATGATATCTAGGCGTGCATATTCGTATTTTAAGTCACTGGCAAGTTTTTCTTCATATTCTGCTTGTATATTTTCAGGATATCCGTTTCTGCTTTTCATATCTTGAATAAGTATATCCCAGGCTTCGAGCAGTTTCTCGCCTCCTGCGATTAGAGCATCGCGATAAAAAATGCAAGTGCTGTCGACCGTTTCATAACTCATTAGCGTATCTGGATTGCTGTATGCCAGTATGGTAAATTCTCTCAACCGACAAGTGCTAAGGTTTTCTAGTATGCGGTTTTGTCTGACCTTTTCCCAATAAGTATTGTCAATAAATGGCAGATTTTCAAGATAATACAGATTGGCATCACAAGCTTTTTGGTTCAAATCGGTGCTAAGAGAATCAATGTCTTCGAGTTCCCACACTGTTGCATCGTAGTAATTGTATGGAGGATACCAGAGATAATCTATTGTATTGTTGAGCTGCTCTCGGCTGTATTTTGTGGAATCAAAAGTACAGGTGTATTCGCATAATTCTGTATTGAAGTGAAATGTGGCGATTTGGCTTTGTGCCATAAAGCCTGTGAGTAAGCCAGTTAAAGCCAGTAGAATTGTTTTTAGAGCTTTCATAGTCATCTGATTAAGAATTTTACAGTTTTTTGTAGTTAAAAAATGATGCCGAAATTAGTGTTTTTAGGCTTATTGTGGTTTTTTTTTTCATAGTTGTGCAATGGAGCTTTGGGTTATGGAAAGCTGTTGATCTCTCTGCATCCAACCCTCAGAATCTGCATTCCACGTCCGCTGCTACGCAACAAGACAATGCGGTGGGCTTGGAATCGTAGATTTTGGGAAAACCTGATAGAATTACGGGCTTTGCCACTAATCGTTTTTGCGACATCGAAATTATGAAAAATTGATGGGAAAAGCATGTGCCTTCAACGATTTCGTGACCATCTTCGCTTTTGAATATCAGTTTGCTTGATGGACGACGAAATGATGAAGGTTCAGCCATCACTCCATCGTCAACGAGGAACGAAGTTGTCATGGAGTCGTTGGCTATTTCGCAGGCGTGGAAAACCTGTGAGGTTTACGGGCTTTGCCATCTTCATTGCTAATCTTCTTTATGGTGAGAGCCGCATGAAAGAAACGCAAGAGGCAACAGCATTAATATATTTCGTCGTAGATACAATCTACGCCGAGGGATTGTGGTTTGTTTCATTTCTTATTTCCTATTTTGGTTTTATAAAAGATTTCTCTTTTGTATTCTCCTTCAAATCCATAGTCAATCTGCACTATTTCAATGGATTCAATTATTCCTAATACGCTATATCTGATGACTTTTGTGGAAGTTTCTTCAGTACTGCCGCAAAAAGTATTATCCCGGGATTTTCTATAATGTGTGTAAATCTTAGAAGTACTAATCGTATCAGTAGTTTCTCCCATTGATTCGTTTTGGGTAATTAAAATTTGTGTTAGAAAATACCATTTATGATCCCTATAGCGGTAATGATTCTCTATTTGTTTGCCTTCACCAAGATTAATAATTTCAGAATAGTATTTTTCTTGGAAAGCTGGATGAATACTCTCATTATAATAAGTCGCTTTATTTTTCCCATCAGTAATTAAACTGATATCAGCAAAAAAAGTATCTGTGTTATTTATTAAATAATGATGTTTTAGTATGGTGCTATCATTTAGTATTTTAATTGTAACTGTGTCTATATAGTTAGGTGTCGGCCAGCCCAGCCACGGTATAGAAATAAAATTGCCGGTTTCTTCATCATATTTGAAGTAGTCTTTTTCATGATTTATTGTAACAATTAATGTACTGTCAGGGAAAAACTCAAAATACAGTTTTTCTCTGTTTCTGAAATTCCATCCTTTATCTTTAATGATAATCTTAGCTGACACTACATTATTATTAAAAAGATTTAAAGCGATTTCAGATAATTCTTCTTCAGAGTATATGTTTGTTTCCACAGAAACTTGGCCAAAACAATTTATAGTCAGAAATACAGAAAATAATATCGGAATTTAGTATCTCATTTCTTTTTCTTCTTTTCCGGTATCAAATCAGTACGAACAATGTTAAACATCACCCGCCGGTTCAAAGCGCGCAATTCTTCTTGTTTTTCGGGTGGTTGGCTTTCGATGTAAGATTCGGTTGGGAATATTTCTACAAAGTTAGATGAATCTTCATTTAGGATAAACAAGGAGTTTTCCCTCTGATTATCGGAAAAAACAAGCTGATTTTTCGATACACCGTTTTTCACAAGTGATTTATAAACTTTTTTGGCTCTTTTTCTTCGGAGTTTATTGTTCTCAAGAGAGTCTGTGTAAGCAATGATTTCCATTTGAAGATTTGGATTGCTTTTCAATAGAAATGTCATTGTCGATATTTTTTCCTCATGACCATCACTAAATTTAGTTGAGCTTTTCTCAAAAAAGAAAATTTGTACTGGCATAATATCAACAATCAACTTATATAAATGGAATTGAATTGTCGTATCACAATTACAATATACTTTTTGTCTTTCAGTATAATACTTGCTTGAAATTGCAACTACCCTAAATATTTGCCCTTTACAGGGAATAGAATCAATTATAAAATACCCTCTTTTATCGCAACTATCAACATAAACTTCTCCAGATGAAGTCTCAATATTGATTTCACCCTGAACAGCTTGACCATTGTCGACATCCGTACAATACCCCGAAATACTCATATATTCTTGTGTTTGGGCATGCACAAATTGAAAGATTAAACCAAAGCAAAAAAGTATTGAAAATTTCAGCATTCTAATAATAGGTAAAAATAAGAATCAATTGAACAATAACCGAAGTCAAAGCAACCCCAAAGATCAATTGCCCCTCCTTTCTTGAAGCATTATTGTAATAATAGTATCGTTTTCCGTCAAATGCTTTTGCTTTTCCAAGCCAGAGTGCTAAACCGCCGATTATGCCGAAAAGGCCACCTGTGAAAGCAAAAATCCATATAAATATTCTGAGTCCTGTTCCTGCTTGCTTTCCTTCAATAATTGCATCGAGCTTATGGTTTAGATTGTCATAAACCTCTTTTTCCTGAATGTCAATATTTCTGGTTTTGGCAATTTTTTGAGCCTTATCTACAAAACTCTCATGCCATTCGTCGGGGTTTAGAATAATATCTTTGATCTCTTCATCGCTATACGATTCAATATCAATTTTCTGATCGGACGGTATATCCAAAAGACTAATGATTTCAAGCGCTTCTATTTCATCTTTTTCATCTACAGTAATTTCGTAAGAATTGCTATTTGATGCTCCATAAGCAGATTCTATATTGCTTTTGGCACTAATCAGTTTGCAGTCAATATCATTTCTTTTCAAAAGAGCATAAACCGTATCTGCCATGTCTTTTTCATAGGTTGAATATACCTTAACCTTATCGTTCATCTTGGTTTAATTTCGTAACTTCCCTTAAAGACTCTTATACCTCTCCACCAAATTATTATCTACTACGTGCAGAACCGCTATAAGTGCACCTTGCTTTGTATAGCCAAACTTCTTCACCATATTGCCCAACATGAAATCAATGTCTTTTTTCAATCGGGTATCGTACGATTTGAAATTTTCAGTTCCATATTCATGCAATGCCCGAATAAAATTGGTGTTTTCCATAAATGGATCCAATGAAAATTTCTTTAAACTCTCCGAATATTTTCCAAAAAGCGATTTAAATTGACTGGTTTGGCGAATGTCTTTGTTCTTCACTCGTATTTCTTGAGCCAGGGTTTTGGTTACATATTCTTTTTGAATTTTTGCCCTTTGTTCCTGACGAACTATATCACTAAGTGATTTATCCATTAGGTATTGCTCTATGTTTTTAAACCAATCTTCATCAATATTCAGCTCTTCGCCCGTATAATCTGATTTTACCGTTTCACCAGCATCAAAATTAATGGCAAATAAGTAGTTGCAAATGTCTTTCGATATTTGTTCATCATTATAATAGAAAATAGATTCCTTAACTTCTTCCAATATATTCATTTCATAAAGCTTGAAGATAGCATCGGCAAAGCCATTAGGAATATGCGCCCTGATTTTGTCGGGAAGATTATTGAAATATTCAGCCACATGAGTCATCGTAATTAATTGATGACTATCTCTGAAACGACCAATAAAATCATTGAAAATACTGAGTGCCTGACGCCCAGAAATGCCCGATTTCCCATCATTCTCACTTTCTTGCAGTACTTCTTTTCGAATGTGTTTTTTGAAGCCTTTAATGTCTTCTTCTTTCAACCAATTGGGAACCACGCCGCGGTATAATTCCATACGAAGCATAAGCAGGTTATCATCGATATACTTTTTGTAATGACTTATATCTTGAAGCCATTTTTCAAAAATTTCTGTATCAATATTCATGCGGCTGCTGACAATAATCTTGGCAAAATTGTTAAGCACCCTGGGCATAAATAGTTTTTTAATGCCTTCGCCAAATTTATTGCAGAAGATTTTGGATTCAATGTCGTAATCGAGTACGTATGGAATGTTAACGGTAATAATTCTGTCTTGAAATGAACGAATATCAGAAAAGTGTTTTTTGTCTTCAGGGTTAAGCAATCCCAAAAATAGCGTAGAAATTTTCTCTTCAATATGCTCAACTTTATGAACACCATCGCTAATGACACCATGCAAATTCATTAATCGTTGGGCATTGTGCTCTTTAATGTCCATTAAAGCATAAACTCCGTTGTTGGTATAAGCCAAATCGGAATGTACAAAGCGTATTTCGTCAGACTTAAAAAGATTATTCAGGTAGTTTTCCAGGCTTTCATTGACGATATTCTTTTTCAGCCCTTCATCGCCGGGATTCCAAACACTGATGCCTTTTCCAAATTGGCGATTGAATTCCACACGTCGCACATAAATCATATTGAAAACCTCAGCTGGATCTTCTACTTCATCAAGCAATTGATTGTAAATGGAACTGCATGTGGTGCAGGGTGTGTCTTTTAATACCCACTCATATTCTTTGTCGTTGAGTAGTTTCTCCAGAAATTCTTTATCGGAAATTAATTCATTAAGAAACTGCTTTCTGAGTTCTCTGGGGAGCATTAAAATGGGATGATCATTGTTTGGACAGGAGAACATAATTTGCTGTCGTCCGCTAACAATTTTATCTAAATGATGAAGATTGTTTTCATCACCGTTTTCGGCATCGATAATGGCAGATTTAATTTTTCTAAGGTCAAGTTTCCAGAAAACTTTATACATGGTGCCTTCTTGAAGCTTTGTATATTCTTCTAATTTGAGTAGTAAATTGTTTAGAAATGTTGATTTTCCACTTCCGGGAGGGCCTTCAAAGAGATAAATATGATTAATTTGAATCCCTTGGCGAAAGTCTTTTGCAAGGTTCATAAGCCGGTTTGCAAAAAGCCGGTCGGTAAAGAAAGGCTGATCCACATCTTTCACAAAGAGATCCCATGTATCGTACTTTATAAAGCCTACAGAGTCGTCGGTTACAGGATAATCGTCAACACCACCAGAAATATAATGATGGAGCATGTCGTGAAAGAGCTGAAATATATTTCTAAAAATAAGCTTAGGTTGCTGAGAAATAAGAAAGAGAAAATCGTTGTAAGGCATTGGAATGCGACGTTCTTTTTCCCGCAGACCTTGTGTGAGATTTAAAATAGCCTCCAGCCTTTTGCCCTGTTCAATCAGGGTTTCCATTGCAACGGCTTTTTTATTGCTTGATGCTTTACGCGTCATTGTTTTCGGGTTTGATTTTGCTAATTTTCTTGTCCTTGCATGCAAATATCACTTTTTGAAGTGAATACATGTCCTCTTCCGTTTCAGCTTTCTGATTTACGAGTATTTCTGTGGTTTCCAGCTTTACCTCTCCGCCCCATAAATAACTCAGCCCAATCAGAACTTCTGGAATGAAATCCTTAATGAGTTGTTTGCCTTCAAAACTATGTCTGATATACAAGCTGTCTTTAGTGCTGATTTTCTCATCCACTTTAATTACCGGTGGGTGATACAAACTATCGATTAGCATTTTTTTGTAATCTTCTGCTTTGCGGCTCTTAACGTAGTATTCAATTACACCTTTTTCGGGATTTGGACGCTTACCGGTAACAAAAAGATTATGACGGTCAACAAATTCCTGATTTACAAATGTGTTGAGTAGCATGAAATCAGAGAAATTTTCCCTGATTTTGAAAATCGCTTCCTGCCCATTGCCAGTATGGCTGTCGAAAGCATTTTTATCATCGGCTAAAATAAGCTTTTGATATTCGCGACTTAACTTTCCTTTTTCGGCAAGTTCTTCTACGTATTCTATCAGACGTAAACCAATGGCATACGGGTTTAATCCCACACGACTCAGTGAAGTAACTCCAGCGTTCAAAGCACTGTATGCAACTTCGTGCCCTTTTATCCTCTCATCACCTCTGAAAAGCTTGTCATGCCAATAGCTTGCCCAGCCTTCGTTGACGATTTTTGTGCGCATTTGTGGCGCAAAATACAAAGCTGTATTTCGGATTACCGTCATTACCGATTTCATCCATCTATTGCTTTCAAGATTTAGAAATGGACTTTGATCTTTTATGTACTCCAGTAAATCTAATGCAGGAGGTGCCTGCGCAACAGCATTCTTGTATTTAGATTCAAATTCAGGATGTCTGCTTTTTACTTGTGCAAAAAAGCTGCTCTCTGCAATATCAGGATTATTTTTCAGAATTTTATTGTAACGCTCCTGCTCTTTGTAAATTTGAAATTCATCTTCCTTTAAGTAATCAGGAAGGAAGGTGTTGAAATAGAAATTCAACATGGATTCCGGTTCCAGATGACCATCATAATTTAAAAGAGCAAGGGTCTTGAAATAACCCGAAATATTGTCAATGCTGCGTGAAAATTCAATAACATAGTCGGTCCAGCGTCCGTATTTGCTTCTGTAGGACTCGATGAGTCTTTTGTCGGCAAGAGCTACTCCTACGAAATCATCAGTCCATGTATGCTCAAAAAGTCTATTGTTTTGAAAAAAATCGACATGTCCCAAAACATGATAAAAAATCATGATGTTTAACCAATCGGGATTATTGTCATTATAGAATGAAATTGCAGGACGACTATTAATCACTGTTTCGTATGGATTGCTAGGGTAGAGCTTATATTTGCCGTATTCTTTCAGCACTTCTACATCATTAACCCAGTAATCGTAAAGAGTAGGAATCATTACCTTTGGCGATAAGTCAAGCATATCGCGGTTGCTGACAATATATTCAAGCGTTTCATGGTCGAATTGCAGGCCGGCATTATTTGCTCTGACTTTGCATTCTTCCATTATGGCTTTGGCATGTTGGTCTAATAAATGCATAATGCGACCTCCTTATGGACTTACCAATTTTTTAATGGATTCGATGAGCCGGTTTTCGTCTGCAGACTCGGCAGAAAAATCATCTATCCTGAATTCACTTTTTCTTTTTTCGACAAAACCGCTTTTCTCAATGGTTCTTTCTACTGTTGTTTTGTTTTCGCCACCCCAGGCATTTTTAGCAACCGTAAAACCAACACGGCTAGTGGCAGGAAACAGTTTAAGAATTTCTTCGGTTAGCTCTTTGCCATCGCTATCCCAATCATCACCATCGGTTCCGTAGAATACATAGATATTATAATCGGCGGCTAGATTTTCTTCAGCGATAATCTGATTTACCATCTTAAAAGCAGGAGCAACGCGAGTTCCGCCAGCAACCTGTAATTGATAGTATTTTTGGAAATCATCTACTTCTTTTGCTTCCGTATCGTGAACAATGAAGCGGGTTTGCACATTATTCTGATATTGATACATGAGCCAGCTGTAAATAAACAAATGCTGCGTTACGATAGCTTCAGTGGGTTTCCCTTGCATAGATCCTGAGTAATCGCGCACAAAAAAGACAATGGCTTGTGTTTCAAAATCTCGTTCTGCCGACATGATACGGAAAATCTGATCGCGAGGACCAATAACAAAGTTCTGAGTATCAATAGGCTCGCCAGGTTTGATGTTCCCCAACATGATATTGGTTTCCACAATTTTTTTGAGCGTAGCTTTTTTCTCAAGCAATTGCCCAAAACGACGGTTGCGGTCGGTTAGATCGTACACAAACTTATTCAGTGCACGCTTCTTGCCTTTGTCTTTAATATTGGGTAATTTGAATTTTTCGGTGAGTACTTTACCCAAATCAAAAGCATTGGTGCCTTCTTCGTGAGAAGCAGAATCACCTTCTCCTGCACCCTGTCCTTCACCTTCGCCTTGCTGTGGCTCGGCTTGTTGCTGACCAATAACATCGCCTTCTTCACCTTCGCCACTGCCACCGGTTTCTTCTTCTGAAGTTACAGAATCATCGTGATAGAACTTGGGCTCGGTTGTGGTGGGTACAATGACAATTTTTCCTTTTTTACCCGGAGCAGGTTTGATGAGTTTTCCAAGTCGAATTCTTCTCGTAAATCCATCTTCTTCTCTTCTTTTGTCTTGCCCCAATAGGTCTTCCAGCGTTTTTAAACTAGCAATAGGTGTGGTGTCAGGCTCGTGAAAACCCGGCAAAACCTGCCAGTCGTTAATGCTGTAAGGCGAAGTATTGACCGATACACTATCTTTCAAAAATTCTTGCCGCTTTTCAATCAGCTCAAGCTCTTTGATGATATGTTCGGGCAGATTTTCCCTGTCCTTATAATTATCAGATATATTCATGTAATTCAGATCTCGCTTAAAAATCAATTTGTATCATCCTGTGAACAGAAATACTCAATGGTTTTTTCTGCACAAGTTTTACAATAACCGAGTTTTTCATTCATGGTAGTCAGCATGCGGTTATACAAACGCTGATTATCGTCATTATTACGGTTCGATAAAGCACCAACCAATGATCCGGCTCCGGCAATATCACTTTTCAAGCGTACGTCGGTTACCGCTTTTACCAAATCATTATTATCCATAAAATTATAATTCGGATCGGTGATCATTTTCTGACCATATATTTTGGTAATGGTGTTTCTGAAACTCAGCTTTTGTTCTTCACTCTTTAATCCAAGGCGATCTTCAACACTATTGATATATGATTCGTCAATGCGAATACTGATTAGCTTTTTGCTTTGAGGATCTTTATAGGTCCATACTTTATTCGGACCAAGATTTTTCGCATCCAAGCCAATTATCATATTTACGTAATTCATAACATCTTTCTCAATGGCATTGGGTTCATTCATATATGCATTGAAAATAGCGGTCATGATGTTTTCACGATAGAGTTTACGGGCAATTTTCAAATCGTTGAAATACTTGGTGCGATCGTTGGGCTCGTGAACATAATCGAGAATCACTTTTTCGATGGTTCTGAAAATATCACCGGCATACATGCATTCTCCTTCTTGAGTTTCACTTTGCTCGAGTAAAATTTGAATGGCACGACCAAGGTTACGATGCCCGAGTCCTTTTTGTCCAAATCTACGGGTGATATCGGGATCAGTATTGAGGTCATTTACAACTTCGGCTAGAGTGCGAATGCTTTTCTCTCCGGCAACTTCACCAGCAGCCAGTTTCATCATTTCAACTGGAGTAAGTTTTTCATTGCTCGGCATACGACTCAAAATAAAAGTTGTGCTTAGAGCCATATTCAGATTGGGATCAATATGAAGTGTTTTGCCGGTAAAGGTTGTTTTTTCTGCGCCGCCCAATGAATAGGAAGTGAGCTCTTTTTGCGCATGCAGATTAGTATTGTGCGACATATAGGTTAATCGACAACGGTCAATAATCGGAGCTTGCTCTTTTTCTTCTAGGAATCGTGAGAACTCCGCATTGTTGGATGTAGCAATAATAAGTGTGTCGAGAGGCCATTTAAAACCTTCAATTTCAATAGTACGGTTTTGAATAACACCAAGATACACTTGCACTAGGTCGCGTTTGTTTTTGAAAATCTCATCAGCAAAGTGAATACCACCACCTGCAACACGGGCAAGAGCACCACGACGAAGATCAAAGCGATAAGGATTATCTGGGTCAGCAAGGTGAAGCAAACGACTAATGCTTTCGTCTCCTAGTAAATCAACGGCTGAGGACGTAATTTTGTCCTTGGCAGCGTATTTTCCAGTTAATGTACCTCTCGATTCACTTACTGGCATTGGGAATATGTCGATATTTTCAAGAATTTTTTCAATATCTCCGTTATAAAGTTCCTTGAGCTGCTCCAAAATATAATAGGAACATGCCCCCAATGGGCGAAAAGCCTTAAAAACACGCTCTATGTCTTTATCTTTCAGACCAGCCTTAAGCATGAAAGCTTTGCTGTCTTCTTTGTTTTCAAAAAGGTTCATGGCCAATACCATTGGGTCTTCATAGGTTTGGCTTTCCATGCTCTTAATCTTTCCGTAACGATCGCTTTTATCCAGGTTATTAAATCTGAATGTATAGCGATGATTTCCCGGTTGAGCAATAAACTCACGGTATTTTCTGCTAAGGAAATCAACAAAGAATGTCTTTCCGTTTCCTGGTTCTCCAATAAGTACAAAGGCCATTTCAGCTGAGGATCCCCCTTCTGCAGCATCTTTGACGAAAGATACAAAAGAGTTGATCTCGTCATGCATACCAATAATATGCTTTTTCCCTTCGCGGAATATTAGAAAATCGTAGGTGGTTTTACCATTTATAGTGGTTTTTTTAATCTTTTTTGGGTCTTCCAAAATCATTCTGCTGACAGACTGAAAAACATTTTCAAATCTTCTTTTACCATCTGCTAATAGCTGAATATGTTCTTGTAAAGATGCCGCTCTGGCTTTCGGTGCACTTGTTGTTGATTTGCGAACCATAGTCTTTTTTATTTTTATTGATAAATCGAAGGCAAGATAAGAGGAATTTGCACGATTTGCAAGATAATCTTATTAATTTTTTTCCATTTTAATATTTTGTCGTTAGTCAATTCTAAATAACTGCTTAATTTATTTAGAAGAAGAAAATCTTTAGTTATACTGTAAAAATTGCATTTGCGTCTTATGTTAAATATTCATGCTTTAAGTATTTAAAAAATCAATTTGTTTTTTTGAATACTTATTAAAAGGTTAATATTTAGAGATTTAATTGTATTGATTTCTGAATAAAAACAGGTTTTTTTACTTATATTACTTTGATTCTTTTGTTTTTAATTTGATTAATGCTATTTTTGTCGATACTAATCTATATAATATCGTGTTGAAACGGATACTTTTTGCGTTAATGTGCTTAATGTTAACTCTTTTTGTCAGTGCAGAAAGGGATGATAGCATTATTGACAGTATTCGTAAATTGTTGGAAAATAGTGTTGATACGGAAAAAGTTCATTTATTAAATCGTTTGGGGGAGGAATATATCCAAAGCGATCCTGAAGTAGCTGAATCTATTTTTATTGAAAGTCTTGCGCTTAGCGATAGTTTGCAATTTATTCAGGGCAAGGCCGATGCACGCTTGCACCTTGCTGAAATAGAGATTTATAGAGGTAATTATTTAATTGCCGAGAATTATCTCAAAGAAAGTATAGCAATTTATAATCGTCTTGGTGAGAAAAGCAATTTAGGACTATGTCTCACCCATATGAGCACCATACATAATCGTCAGGGTAATTTTGATTATGCTCTTTCATATGCTTCGCATGCTTTGCAGTTGTTTAGAGAATTGGACGATTTGGAGGGTATGGCTAAAGCAAATAATATGCTGGGTGTGATATACGATAATATGCAGGAGTTCGACGAAGCGCTCATGAATTATCAACGCGCCCTGGAAATATACAGTACTACGAATAACCAGGAAGGATTGGGTAGGGTGTATATTAATATGGCTATTGTTTATGGTCGTATTGGAAGAACAGATGAAGCAATTCGTTTGTTGGAAAAGAGTATTACGATTGGTGATGAGATTGACATTCCATTTCTCATGGCTGCGGGTTATGGGAATTTGGCAGTGATATACAGTAATCAGGAGCAATATGATAAAGCGCTCGAGTATCATTTGCTCGCTTATGATATCAAAAAGAAGAGTAATGATCCCCATAGTCTAGTTATATCAGAAATCAACATTGCGTATAATTATTTTTTTCTTAGACAAAGTGCTAATGCATTGCAATATGTGAATAAGGCAATTGCCTCAGGTCGTGAAATGGGTCTTAAGTTAGAAATGATTGAGGCATTTGAGCTTCTGGCAAATATATATGAGCAACAGGGTGATTATCGTAATGCTTATTTTGCCAAGGGCGAGCAGATACAATATATGGATTCCCTTTATGGAGAGAAACAGCAGGATCGTCTTGCCGAAGCGCAGCAGGAAATTCAACGTTCTCAACTGGAAGCTGAAAATAAGGTTCTACGCCAGCAAAATACGATTGAGAATTTGCAAAATGAAAATGAGAGGTTTTTAAGAACTTTTCTGATAATTGGCTTGGCTTCTGCTGTCTTATTGGTTTTCTTATTGCTTTTTCAGGTATTTGATCGTCGAAAGAAAAACAAAGCTCTTGGCGATTTAAATAAGCAAATGAGGCAGGTAAATAAACAGCTCAAGAAAAGTGAGATGAGCCTTAAAGAAAGTAATTTTGCTAAGGACCAGTTTTTTTCTATTATTTCTCACGACCTGCGAAATCCTTTGGCTAGCATGGTTAGTTTTGTGAGGATTCTGAGAAGAGATTACGATGTTTTGTCTAAAGTGGAGCGTTCTAGTCTTATTGATGAGTTTAGCTCTGTTGTAACTCGTACTAGTGATTTGCTTGAAAATCTACTGCTTTGGTCGCGTTCTCAAACCGGAAAATTGGCTTATAAACCATCCTCTATTCGTGCGGAAGCATTAATCCAGGATAATATTCGTATGGTGGAAAGTGGTTCGAGAGCCAAGAGTATTGATCTTAAATTCGTTTGTGAAGGTGAAGATATGTGGGTGTACGCTGATGTAAATATGATGAATACCGTTATGCGCAATTTATTGAGCAATGCGGTGAAATTTACTTTGAGAAACGGCGTAATTCAAGCTGGATTTTATCGTGGCGATGATGAATGTACATTCTTTGTTAAAGATTCGGGTATTGGCATTGAACCTTCAAAAATCTCTCAGTTATTTAATCTTGGACAGCAGCATGTACGTGCAGGAACTGATAATGAGAAAGGAAGTGGCCTTGGATTAATCCTTTGTAAGGAATTTGTAGAAAGAAACAATGGTAGAATTTGGGTAGAAAGTGTTGCCGGCGAGGGAGCTACTTTCTATTTTACATTGCCCGCTGTTAGCGAAGCATCTATTATCGAGTCTTGATTTTCGGTGTGCGAATAAATAAAATCAATTTCTGAATAATATATCCAGTACGATGTAATAAATGCAATGGTGAAAATCATGTCCGGTAGGTCAGTGAAAAACACTACTATAGGGTTGAGATTCCACGAAAAATAAGGTATTACCAGTAAAATAAATTGCGAAATTGCATAAAAGTAAAACCCTTTTTTGTTTTTCAACAGCATAAGTAATGCTCCTAAAAATGATGCTCCGTAAAGTACTATTTTTAAGTAAGGATAAATTACATTTGATCCCCATGTGAGCGATTTAATGGTAGTATATCCGGGAATCCTGTTGATGAGATTCAGAAGATCAAGATCGATAATACTTAGTATTCCTATAATCACACCAAGGAAGCCACCACCCATTGATAATATGCAAAGACCTCTGAATATCAGAGAGCGTTTTGTTTTAATTTTTTTCTTTTTTTCTTTTTTCTCTTTCATTTTGCTATACTTGAAGACGC
>JAFGWG010000050.1 GCA_016937255.1 Bacteroidales bacterium | reverse complement strand
TTATCGTTCCAGTTTGCAGTATCTGAAGCATTGATTCCGTATGCAATTGAAGATGTAAACTGAGGGTCATTTTCAGAGAAACCTCCAATAAGAGAATCGGCAGTGTTTGCATGAAAAGCAAAGGGTACTGAAAGCAACTGACTAACAGCAGTAATACTGTAACTTGAGCCTCCAGCCTGAGTTGGATCAATTTCGGTTTGAATGAAATATGGTCCGGCAGACCAATTTATTGCTGAAAAATCGTCAGTAGTATTTCCTGCTCCAATTTCTAAGGTCAATAGGCCATTTGCGTTTGACTGAAGAGAATGTGTTTCAGTATAAACAGAAGTTCCTGAAACGCTCCCCTGCAAAATACTTACTTGCACACCTACGCCCTGGTTGGTTAATAATTGTCCTAATCCATCTCTGAGCACTGATTGATAGCTCATAAATTCAGGACTTTGCGCAAACAATTGCACAAATAAAACGAAAAATATAATTGAAAAAACTGTTCTCATTACTTACTGGCTTTTAATAATTTTAATACTCTTAATCTCTTGCGAACCCAAACGAATCTGCAGAAAATATGCTGCTGGAGCCAAGGATTTCATGTCAATCTGTGTTGTTGTAGAGATGATTGGTTCTGAAATCAATCTTCGCCCATGCAAATCCATAATTTCATACGTCAATTCATCCATGCTTTCACCATTCAATTGTTCCATATTCAAAAACAGATAATCGGTAGTTGGATTTGGATAAACTTGTATTGAAAAAGTGCTTATTTCTGATAGTCCAGTAACAATCGAAACCTCATACGCTTGCTGAACTCCTTCTGAAACAGAGGCGGTTGGACCCGCTGTGGCCTGATAAACAATTTGTCCTATGCTATAGCTGAAAGAGCCTCCACTTCCAGAACCCTCTCCGCCGGAGGGCACAACTGCGTGTTGTGCCTGCACCCCGGTTAGAGAAGAACTACATATAATAAACAAAACAGGTATGATTTTCAATAATTTCATTTCTATTCTCCTTTATTATCTATTTACATTTTCACACTTAATCTCTTCACTGCCTCCTACACTATAATATTGGGTTTTTCCATAGCCTGAGCCATTATAATCCTGTTTGAACGACATGTAGAAAATTTTGCATGTTCCTTCAGGGGTTTTAAAAGCTACAGCGGCATACATTTCGCGGAAAAGAATTTCGCCCATAATACCACGGTGGGTAATCCAACCGTCGCCGGTAATTACGGCACGCATGGCAGTTTCCGGCCAATTCTGTGCAGGCATAGCAGCCACCATTGATGCTTCGAGAGCAGGATCATTAATTTTTGCCTGAGGCATACGAACTTTTTCCAGTCGAATATTTTTCAATTCCTTATAGCGAGCAGTGATATTATCGGTGCCACCACTACAATCGAGGGTGAATTCGCCTTCGGCAACTACATTCTGATCATCATCTAAAAGCTGAACTTTAATGGTATTGCTACCACTCAAAAGTTTTGAGCTAAAGGCTTCGTAGAATTTTAATGCACCATAGGTTTGAGCACTTGCTGGCGCTGGCATGATTTCAAATTCGTTGTATGTGTTTTTCTGCTGATCAGCTGCTGCCTTCCAATCATGATCGGCAATTTGAGTTCCGTTGGCAAAAACTTTTGTAGTAATGAACCCTGTTCCCTGAACGGCTGAGAGATTGGTTTTTAAATACATCATTCCATAAACAGTTTCGCTGGAATTGAATGCATTTTTAAAAGCACCTTCATTTTCTGAGCCCATTTGAATTGGATTGGTGCTGAAAACAATTTTGCCGGCATTCTTTGCATGTAAATCGCTGGTATAGTTTGCAGCTGAAAACTCCTGAGAAATTTTCTGATAATTACTAAATGCAGTTTCACGAAGTTTATAAAATTCTTCATTTCCTGGAAAAAGAATCAAACAAGCATCAGCTGTAATAAGAGCTGCATTTGCCATATCCATTGCTTCGCCAAGAAAATTTATATGACGGGCTTTCAAATTATTGCCTTCCATCATAGCATTATTAATTTCATTTTTCAGATAGTCCTTCTGCTCGGCCAGCCATGAAGGGAATTTTTCAGTAAAATCTTTAAGATATCCTTCCATTTCATAATCGGGCTGAAACTCATCAGGATATTTCTTCGCGATGGCATTGATATCAGAAACTTTATTTATAAAATCAATATCTTTGGCATTCTGATAGAAAAGTTCTGCTTCACTCAGCTTTTTCATCATGCCAATGTGGCCAAAATTGATTTGATTTTTCAATGGATCTAAACTCCACACTGCTTGTTTCACCTTCTCGAATTCGGCTTCTTTGGTTTCTTCCGATTCTGCAACACCACCGGCTTTTGAATTATAATCTGCTTCCAACTGATTCAGATCAGCTTCTTCTTTACTAATATTAATAGTACAGCCTTCTTCTTTAATGCGTAGAACATATCCTTTGGCTGATTTCATATAAGTTTCTGCACTTTCAAGATCGCCCTGATTTATAAAATTTTGACTTATCTCAATCTTTTCCTGAAGATTTTCCTTCATTTCCTGACACTCCTTGTTTTTAGCGTCATTTTCCGCACCGCTTTGGGTGGGAGTCTTACCGGTACCGGTAACTTCCTGTGCTTTGTCTTTCATTTTTCCAATGTTAATTTGACCTGTGGCAGGCAACACAAAAATTGCCAAAACCAAAATTGTTAATGTTCTTCTCATTGTATTGTGTTTTTTGTTTGTGACTGAATTCTGAGGCAAATTAATCACGAAAACAAAGGCCAAACCGGCAATTGATGGCAAACTGCAGATTTCTGATGGCGAACTGCAAATTTTTGATGTGGAAAAAATTTGGGTTGCTTGTTATTTATTGGAAAAACGTTCTAGCTCGTAAAGAAAGTTTTTCGAATCATTGAATACAGACCACAATAGTTCAAAGTTTTCAATTACAGAATTTTCATGATTAACAATTTCATGTATAGAAGACCATTTATACCTCTCAGCACTTTTAACAATACCGTGTTTTACTGGATTATTATTGATATAAAGAATTGCTTCAGTTAAATAATTATAGTCAGAAATTATCTTTTTCTCATATTTCTTTTCCAAAACAGATCCTGTTCGTCCATATTTCCTATTGATATACACTGTATATGTGCTAAATAAATGTCTGAATTGTAAGCCGGGCTTAGGTTTTTTCCATGACCTCTCAGCGTCCGACGAAGGAGGTTCTGAGAGCGTCTTGGAGGTAGACCATTTTGTTTTCAGATCATTTGATTTAGCAAATTTTGGATTTAAATAACCTATTTCATTCTGTTCTTTTATCTGAACTAAAAAGTGAAAATGGTTTTTCATTAGGCACCATGAATGCGTTGTTGCAACTGACGATACAAATATTTTGTAAAGCTCAAGAAAGTACTTATAGTCATCTTTGTCAAAGAAAACTATATCCTTATTGTTTCCACGATTGAAAACATGATAGAATTTACCGTATTCAATGCTCCCGGTCAATGTTTTTATGTAAATATATGAAATCTTTTAATTTCTGTCTGCAGACGCTCTCAGAATCTCAGCTCGACTTCGTCTCACTTCGAATGCTGAGAGATCTGCAGGGTGGGTTTGATTGGAATTTGCCTAGAATGTTGAGAGGTCTGCCGTGAGTTCAATTTTTTCTATATTTACAAATCAATTAAAAAAATGCGCTTTGAGACATAGAATATTAATACTTGTTACGATTTTTCTACTGATTTCAACAATCGGAGTACAGGCACAAAACAGTCCTGACGAAATCAATCGAATGTCCAACGTTGATGAAAGATATAATGCAGCAAAAGAACTGCTGGAATATTATCGTTTGAATGCCCTTGACTCCTTGTTGATTTTTGCTGAATCAATTCAAATCGTAAATGAAAATGATAGATTTACCGCACTAAAAGAGTACGCATATTCTGAGTATTATTATGAAATGTATGATCTTGGGAAATCGCTCAATCATGCATTAGATGCCATATTTAAGAATGAAAACCTGAATAAACCCGACCATGAAATTCTTTCAAAATCATATAATGTAGCAGGGTTGTGCAGTGAACAATTGTATAGATTTGAAAAAGCATTAGAATATTACGAAAAAGGTCTTTATTTAGCTCGGCACCTCAATGATCGTTCCCTGCTTTCAATGCTATACAGCAATCGCAGTTTTGTGTATTATGGCATGGGAGATATGAGCAAAGCCATTGCCGATCTTGAAACTGCCTTAAACTTCAATACGGAGCTAAAAGACACCATTAATCTTGCAAAAGACCTTAATAATCTCGGATTCATATACACAAGTTGGGGGAAATACGACACCGGAATTGAATACTATAAAAAAGCACTTGCATATAGCTTAAAGAAAGGGCTAAAAGAACGCAGTGCCATCTGCTACAATAATATTGGCATGAGTTATTTTCAGCAGGGGAAATATGAACTTGCGGAAGAATTCATATCACAGGCACTTGAAATGGACAAAAAAAACGGATTTCATCTCAACGCTGCCAAACGCTACAATAATCTGGGTTTGGTATATTTTCAGCAGGGTAAAGTTGAGAAATCCATTGAGCATTTTGATATGGCAGCTGAAGTTTTTCTGGAACTGGGTGACTCCGTTAATTATGCAAAAGCCATTATCAATATTTCCGATATTTATTTCAAATCGGGACGCAATACAGAAGCCTTTCAACACCTAGAAAAAGGATATAATATTTCACTGGGAACAAACTCAATACCATTGATTGAGCACAATACCGGCAAAATGTTCCGTTACTACAAAAGCATTGGTGACTACAAAAAAGCATTGGAGTATAAAGAGCTATATGACGAACTTGGCGACTCGTTGTATTCTCTTGAATCTACGAGAATTGTAGAGGAGATGGAAACCATTTATGAAACCGAAAAAAAGGAAGATGAAATCAGCCGGCTAAATACTGAATCAGAATTAAAAGAGGATATTATTCGCCGAAAAAATCAGCAAAGAAATATGATGGCAGCTTTTGCTGTTATGCTACTGATCGTACTGGTGGCCACAGTTTTAATTATTCATAAAATCAGAAAGCAAAGACATGAGTTGGAAGCTCTAAACAATGTAAAAAACAGGCTTTTTGCCATGATTTCTCACGATTTGCGTGGATATTCGGGTGTTTTTCAGGATGCGGGCATGGTGATACGACATCATTTGAAAAAAGAGAACTTCGACAAAGTAAATGCCATTAGCGAAAACCTTGAAATTTCTGCTATTTCCTATAGTAGTCAATTAGATAATATTCTGAATTGGGCAGTTCTGCAGCTCAACGGGTACAAACTTGAGCCTATAGAATTTAGTCCATTTGAAGAATGCAATAGTCTGATAGAAAATCTGAGTGATATCCGCAAGCTTAAGAACAATGATTTTGAAAATAATATTGATCCAGAACTGGTATTAAACATGGACAAAGGCGCATTCAATATCATTGTGCGAAACCTGCTGGCCAATGCCAATAAATTTACCGAACAAGGCCTAATCAGTGTGGGTTTGGAGTGTGGAGCAACAGGATTTAAGCTTTCAATTTCAGATACCGGAACCGGCATGGACGAAGAAACCAAAAACAGCCTTTTTAGCTCCGAAACTGTTAAATCGCAACGCGGTACACGTGGAGAAAAAGGTTCCGGAGTTGGGCTAGGCTTGGTAAAGACTTTTGTGGAATTATCGGGGGGAAGAATTTCGGTGGAAAGTAAGCCAGGAAAAGGTTCAATGTTTCATCTGTATTTTGCAAAATAAAACATGCTGTCAGTCTGAGCCTGTCGAAGACAGAGGCATATTTTTGAAGTTAAATTGAAAAAGTAAAAAGGTAAAAAGGTAAAAAAGTAAAAAGTTTGGCTTATTTCTTCTATATGCCATGCCGACTAAAAACTAATCATTTTTACGGGGGCAAAATCACAAAAAAATCAAAGAAAATCATGTGCGAAAGCCAACTTTGTGTTTTTAATTCTAAGTGCTCCGTGGCCTCTGTGGGAGCATCAGAATTACATAAATTTCCCTACATTTGTACAAACGCAATACATGGCACGCATATTTATAGTTGAAGACGAAGAAATCATTCTGGAAAAACTCCTCATATTGCTCGAAGAGTTGGAACACGAGGTTGTAGGTCATTCCGGCAACGCTGATGAAGCCTTTGATAAAATTAAAGTCAGCGATGCTGATCTGGTGCTACTCGATATTGCCTTACCCGGAAAAAACAATGGAATTACCATTGGAAAACAACTCAATGAAAATTTAGATATTCCGTTTATTTTCACCTCTTCATTCCAGGACAAAGAAACCATTGGCGAAGCCGCTGACTGTAATCCTGTAACCTACCTTACTAAACCGATACAAAAAGGAGACCTGCTGGCAGCTATTGAGTTGGCTTTGCGTCAGAAAAAGACTGAAAAAACCGAAGAGCAAGACACTAAAGACGTTTTTTATACCAAAATCGGCGATAAACTTAGCAAAATAGAGGTTTCAGATATTCTTTTCATCAATGCCGCCGACTCCAATTACTGCGATTTAACCCTGAAAGACGGTCGCAAAGTGTCGCTGCGCACTTCCCTACTTAAACTTATGCAGCAATTGCCTTCAGGCTTCATTCAAACCCACCGTCAATATGCAGTTCGGTTGGATGCTGTGGAACATATCAACATGAAAGAACAGGCCATTATCATTGGAGAAGAAGCCATACCGCTGGGCAGAAGCTATAAAGATGAGTTTATGAAGCGGATTGAGCGAATGTGAGATAAGAGTTGAGAAATTAGAACTTAGAGTTGAGAAGCGGATTAACGCGGAGAAGAATAGTTTTATTTGGGAAGTACCTGCTATTCATCGTAAATGTCAATAATATTCATACTCAATAAGCGTTTTTAATCTCCCAAATCCATCTAATATTTTAATACTAATAATATTTCCAAATTGATCATAAGATTCAATAGCACTTAACATGAGATCCGAATCATATTCTTCTTTGCGACTAATTAAGCCACTTGCATCATAAAAAAAAGTAATACTAACAATTTCACCCGATCGGGATCTCGACCATATTGTATCCATAAGCCCCTCTTCACTATATGAATATTCCTCCTGATGAAAAATAGTACCAGCGGAATCAATTCTAGTCAAAAGAATCAATTTTTGTGCATCATTATAAATAAGGCTATCAACAAATGGATAATTGAATGCTAAGTTGTTTACACTATCCCGAATAATTAACCCGTTATCATTTACTATAATTGTGTGAAACACTGTATTCTTTCTTTTCTTTGATTCATATCTTTCTTCTATTATATAGCCAAATTGATTATACAAGAACTTTTTCCTTGTGGAAACTTTTGGTTGACTTGATAAATGATAGTTTTTTCCCTTTATTATGTTACCATGTTTGTCGTATTTATTCTCCTGAATTAACCATCTATCAACAGCAACCGAAGAATCAGGATTAAACGCCTGTGAGTAAACTAAACATTTCTTATACCCACCATACACTATATTTTGGCCATGGACAAACCCCGTCAGAAATAACAACAAAAGAAATACAACCAATATCCTCATCAATAACCCTTTAGAATAATAAACTCAAAAATACGCAATAAATTATGTTTTGCAAAACTATCATGCCTCCCGGCAAACCTTCAAGGATATCCATACGCCAGCCACTGCACATACCTTGAAGGTTCTACCCGTGCATCGGCGTAAATCCGTATTAGTTAAGAGACCGCGATAATCCGCGTCTCCTTTCCACGTCCACAAAAATAATTTCGTATTTTAGCAGAACTAAATTCATTCCATGAAAGCAAGGAATTCTGCCGGGCGAAAGATTATTTTCCAGATCATGATATTGCTGGCAGTTGGTGTATTCTACCTTGCCGTTCATATTGCCTCGGGCAGAAAGTACAACTGCGAACGCGATGCAGAAAAGATGAGCCAAAATCTGAAAGAGCTTTCAGTTTCGCTCGATTCATTAATGCAAAATGTACTTAGTTCCGGAATTACAAAAACTCCAGCAGCGTTTTTCAGCAATGATTCTTTATTAATTGAGCTGGATTCAGATCAAGTAAGTTTATTCGTTTTTGAACACGATTCTCTCGTTTTTTGGAGCAATGAGCAAACGCCTGTTCCTTATTTGGCGCAAGATCTCGATCGCTGCATGATCTTTAACGGAAATGGCTATTATTATACCCGAACTGAAGTTTCAGGAAAATATCAAATTATAGTACTCTTATTGATCCAACAGAAATTTCAGTATCAAAACGAATACCTGCCTCAAAAATTCAACCCTGATGTATTTACCGGAAACCAATATATAATAGCAGGAGAAAATGACTCTATAGTAAGTAATGTTACCCTTCCTGATGGTCAAAATACATTTAGTTTAAGCCTTCGACCCGACACCAAGAAAAACACAACCACAGAAGAAACAATAGTTTTTATTCTAATATTTCTCTCCTTTATTTTAATGATTAGCGGGCTATACCGCACGCTAAGTTTTTATCGTTGGTTCCGCACACTAAAAATATGGCGCTGGCTTGTTCTTACTACCATTCCAATACTTTTTTTCTATTTGAGTGATTATCTCATCAACTTGAACGTATTTAGCCATTTAAGTATTAATAATCCTGAGCTTTTTGCCTTATCCGAACGATTTAATAATCTCTTTTCATTACTTATTTTTCTTTTTTGGGCATTGATACTTCTGATTTTTATGGTCAGAGAATTTTTACTCATTTCAGGATTAAAAAGAAAAAGCATACTGTTGCGACAAATTTTACTGATATTTTCGAATATCGCAACGGTTTTACTCTCATGCCTTTCACTTCAATTTCTCGACGACATTCTTTTTAATTCTAGTATTAGCCTGGTATTCAACGATATATTTACTGTAAACGAGAGTTTTCTCTATGTATTTCTGATACTCTTCCTCATTTTCGCAAGCATTATTTTACTGCATTATGTTACCATTGTATTATTGCTACGCATGAAAATATCGTTTCGTGCCTGGGGAATTTATGTTTTAATCAGTGTCCTTATTTTGCTGATTCTCACTTTTATCATTCAATATAAAGCCAGCATTGTCTTTGGCATATTTGCATATATCGTGTTGATGCAATTTGTCTTCACCCGAAAGCTTAAAAAAAGCAAAGCACTCTATATATTTATACACATCTTTTTCATTTCTGCCTTCAGCACCATAATTATCAATGATATAAATTTCAGAAAACAAACTGAAAATCTGAATTTGCTAACACTTAAACTAGCTACAGAACAGGATCCACTGGCGGAAGATATATACGATGATGTAAAACCTGAAATTGAAAGTGATACCGTTTTACTGAATAAAATTCTGGAAGATGACCCTGAATTCAGCATCAGTGAATACCTAAAAAGCACTCATTTTAGCGGATACCTGAGCCAGTACCTTATTCAAACTACGCTATGTAGAGAAGATGAAGATCTTATTGTTCAACCAGCCAATGAAGTGGTAAGTTGTTTAAGTTTCTTTGAAGAGTTGGCACTTATTCGTGGAATTCCAACTCTGGCCAGTGATTTGTACTTCATCGACGATGGAACAGGACGGGGAAATTACTTAGCCATACTTACGCTTGGCGACTCCATCAACACACGATATCTCTTTATAGAACTAATTCCTCCTTCGTATGAGACCGGGCTGGGATACCCAGATTTGCTAGTTGATAAAGACAGCCGCACGCGTACCATTCCTAGCAATATGTCGTATGCGCGATATCTAAACGGAGAGCTCATTAATCATTACGGAAAATATCGCTATTCTACCGTTATTACAAATGAAATGGCGGTAATAAACGACGGTGAGTTTATTCAATCCAATGGATATATTCATCTAAAAACCAAGCTCAGTGATAATCTCTTCCTTGTACTAACCGTGAGAGACCGTAATTTCATGGATAAAATAGCCCCTTTTACTTACCTATTTATCATTTTCACACTTTTTACAGCTATTTTTCTCTTACTCAGTGGGCGTTTATGGAATATCAAACTCCGATGGAAAAACACATTTTCTTCCCGCCTTCGTTGGATGGTTCTTTTTGTTATGGTTCTTAGCTTTTTTGTGGCAGGAATCATTGCTATGTTTAATATGAATAGTCTCAACAGTAATAAAAACAGTGAGAACATTTCAGAAAAAGCACACTCGCTACTCATAGAATTGGAGAACAAACTCAAAAAATATGATTCTTTGCGCAAGGATGACCAAGAATACCTGTCATCGCTTATGCTCAAATTTTCGGGTGTATTCTTTACCGACATCAATGTTTATGGTCTTGATGGTGATTTAATTGCAACATCTAGGGCTCAGATCTTCTATAAGAACCTGATATCGAGCTATATGAACCCAATTGCGTATACTTCTCTAGCACATGAGCACAATTCGTTTTTCTCCCAAACGGAATTCATTGGCAAAATGGCCTACACTTCTGCTTATGTACCAGTTCGAAACATCAACAATAAAGTAATTGCCTACCTTAACCTACCCTATTTTGCCCGCGAAGAGGAATTGAGTCGTGAGATTTCACTTTTCATGACCACTTTCATTAATATTTACCTCATCATGATTCTGCTTACAATTATGATCACGGTGATTATATCAAACTATGTCACTCATCCTTTACGCATGATTAAGGAAAAACTACGCACCATTAAGCTGGGATCCGTGAATGAGAAGATTGCTTGGAAGAAAAAAGATGAGATTGGAGAACTGGTTTTTGAATACAACCGCATGATTGATGAGCTGGCAGAAAAAGCCGAGTTACTGGCCAGAAACGAGCGCGAAATGGCCTGGCGCGAAATGGCTAAACAAGTGGCTCATGAAATCAAAAACCCACTAACGCCAATGAAACTCAGTACACAGTATTTGGAACGTGCATGGCAGGATGGATCGGAGGATTTCGACGAACGGCTGAAACGGTTTACCAGCACCATGATTGAGCAAATAAACAACCTTTCGGAAATTGCCTCAGAATTCTCGAACTTTGGCAAAATGCCGGAATCGAAGGTAGAGAAAATCTGCATAAACGATATCATCAGCGGTGTGATTACACTTTTCCGCAGTGAAGATAATGACATAGTTTTTGAACAACCCGACGAGGCACTTTATATTATGGGCGATGAAAGCCGCATACTCAGGGTCTTTAACAACCTGTTCAAAAATGCGCAGCAAGCCTTCGTTGCCGATCGCAGAGGCAAAATTTCTGTGCAACTGAGTCGTATAGACAATAGAATTCAGATATCAGTCAGCGACAACGGTTCAGGAGTACCAGAAGACGTAAAACGACGCATTTTTCAGCCCAATTTCACAACTAAATCAAGCGGAACCGGCCTCGGTCTGGCCATGGTTAAAAACATTCTTACCGAAATGGGCGGAAGTATCAGCTTTGAATCTAAAGCCGGTGAAGGAACTACGTTTTTTATTGAACTGCCGTTGGTTTGAATTCAGGACGCTGATTTACGCTGAAAAAATTAATTTACTGATTTACACGGATTGTTTTGTAAATAGCATAGTTATTCATACACTCGTCGGAGACAGATTCTCCACCGAGTGTATAAGACTTTCCTACCCTCGGCTTAGAGGCCGTCTACACCGAGGGTATTACAACAAAACCACAAAAAACCCCGCCATTGAGGGATAATGACGAGGTAGGACTTAAGATTATGCGAAAAAATCACTCTACAAAAAACAGTATAAATATATCAGTGTTATCTACTGTAATGATGTATAAATTAGGGCTGTAAGCACTAACATCAATTTCGGCATGGGTGCTACCAAAATACCCTTTGCTTAAATCCCGCCCAAAAATGTCTTTTATAGTATATTTATCCCCAATTAACTCAGGTGATACATCGGCATGTAAAATATTGGATGCAGGATTTGGATAAACTCTGATTTTATCACTCTCAAGATCAGCCAAAGCTGTGTAATTGATAATTTCACAAGCAGATGTATCCACACAACCCTTATACATAATTTCAACTGCAAATGAACCTGATGTAAGAGGTGTATATGCCTGTGAAGTTGCTCCTCCAACCTGAATAAATAAGTGATTACAATCCAGCCACTGGTATGTTGCAGAATCCTGGTTTGCAGTTATGGTATATCCGTTAACAACAACACTGATATCCACACCAATTACTTCAACCTGCGTGTTCACAATACAACCACTGACATTATAACTTACTGTATATATTCCAGAAGTACTTGCTGAAGGATCCACTTCACCACTAACAGAATTTATACTTAACCCGGTTGGGGATGCAGAATAAGTTCCGCCACCGGCACCCGTTTGTACTACTGATTGCAAGTTTTGCTCCGTTGAACAAAATGGGCTGTTGGGATAATCAATGGTTGGATTTTGACTTAAAAAAACATAATCACCATCTGTATTGCTAAAATGTCCAACATACATATCAATGCTACTGTTCTGATCAATGAAGCCAATATCCATACCATGGGAACCTGAGGCTACTGTGCCCGTAAAACACGAAGTAAATGTAAGACTATCGTTGTGCCACACCTGAGGATTACTGCTATAGAAGCAAAGAAAAAGATCCAGATATCCGTCAGCATCCTCATCAAAGAGTTTCACGCCTTTGCTATACGAACCAGTAGTTAAGCTTGTTTTTAAAGTAAAAGAACCCGTTCCGTCATTGAGATATATCTCGGTTTGTGACGAACCAGAAATTCCAAGCCCGACCACTGCGTCGAGGTCTCCATCATTATCCAAATCACCCAATGCTACAACTTCTGAATTAGCGCCAAATGCAGATCCAAAAGAAGAAAAATTCCCAAGAGTATCATTAATAAAGACCATATTCCCAATACTAGGGCTGGTTGAAAATATATCTAAAAATCCGTCGCCGTTCAAATCGCCCAATGCAGCATCTCGTCCACGAAGATTTGATACGGATTGATTTAGTGTAAAGACACCATTTCCATTATTTACAAAGACCTGACCTGTTGAGCCCGTAGCATGTGGCAAAATAACATCAATATCATTATCTCCGTCAATATCACCCACTTCACCGTTGTATGTAGCAGTGTTTGTTGTGAAAGAGGTAACGGTAAACACACCCGACCCATTATTGGTTAAAATTGTAAGGTTTGCACTCGTATAAAACGGCACAGCCACAACATCCATATCAGCATCACCATCCACATCAACAGCATGAACTCCATAGAAGTCACAACTGGAACAAGTGGCATAAATAGAATCGAGCGTGAAGGTTCCTGCTCCATCGTTCATATAAATATCAATTCCGTAATAGGCAGAAACAGAAACAACGTCGTTATCTCCATCACCATCGAAATCAGCTAGCGCAACACCAAAGGTTGCAGCAGAAGAGTCCGGTTCAACCTGTTGCTGGTAAGTATATGAACAGCATTGCGCTCTAAGTTGACCGGCACTTGCAACGAGCAAAGCAGCCATAAACATCATCAGTGTAAATTGTTTCATGGAAAAAGATTTTCATTTAGAGTTTTTGAATTTTTATGGTTTCTGTTTTAGATTGCGAAATCACCTTTAAAATATATTGTCCTGCCGGCAGAGGACTCAGATCTATTGAAGTTTGCTGCTCTGAAATTTTATCAGAATACACCACCCTGCCCAAGTGATCAACTATAATTAGTTGTGCATTTACCTCATCCATTGAAATAAATAAAACATCATTTAAAGGATTCGGGTATACCAAAATGGACGATGCTTCTGAATTATCGCACAAACATGAAACCGGATCATATTGTGTTACCGATCCATCAAAGTCGACCTGAGACAAACGATAATAATTCATTGAATTATAGGGAATATGTAAAGCAGAGTACTCATGCATAACTAATGATGTGCCTGCACCGCTAACAAGAGCAATTTCTTGCCAATCTTCAAGATTAGAGCTATACTCAATTATGAAATAGTCGTTATTTATTTCTGTCGCAGTAGCCCAGTATAGGTGTACGCTTCCGTTGTCGCAAACAGCATAAAAACTCAATAGCGCAACCGGCAGAGGTGAAAAGTTAATTTCATCGGCACCCACATCAGGAGCAGTTCCCGTACTTGTATTACCGGGTGTACCAAAGCGCAGTTCAAGATCAATGTCATCACCTATTCCGGCAATTACAGTACCTGCACTTTCTACAATAGTTGGCAAAGATGTATCAATATGCAGATCTACAGAAGCAGCAGGACCTGTATCATCAACAAAATTAACATCTCCGCTGATTGAATTAAGATCTTTACCAAAATAGGCCTGCCAGTCGCCTAAAGTAATAAACTCCCCCACTCCGGTTTCGGCAACCGTTCCGCTCGTGCTGTAAAACAAGTTGTAGTCTGAATTAAGCTCAGTGATATATTCTTCTACCGGATTATAGCTGTCTTCCATTTGAAAACCCACAGAAAAATGAGTATTTACTGCTGAAGAGTTGTTTCTTTCATTGAGAAATATATTATTGTACAAATCTGTTGACTGTGGTGCTGACCAGCCTGCGGTGGTTCTTCTGAATGCCCACGATGAAGTATCACCTCCCGCTACCGTACCCCCGATGAAGACCGTATTATAATCCACAACACAATTATTCGACGACTGCTTAATACCTGTAATGATCAGATTTTTATCAACACTGTTTCCATCTTTGTCAATACCCAGACGAATAAAATTATTATACACATTTATCCGAACTGCATAAAAATGAATTCCGGTTAGCACAGCATAATCTTCAGTAGTACTAACATCAAAGCTGTGTATAATATTTCGGGCTACTTCAACAGATCCCGGCGAAGACTTTGTTGTGGCTGTAATTCCAATACCACAAACACCTACTTTTCTCGTATTTGAAGTCGTATTTCTTAAATCGTATATTTCATTATCAATAATGGAGTCAGTCGTATTGGTGCTGCTGTAATATTTAATTCCAACAACTGAAGATCCGTAATCCACCTGAGTATGATAAGTGTTATTAGACAAAGAGAATATTCGGTTGTTTACGATAAGCTTTTTACCGTTGTAATTGGTATAAATGCCATAAGTATTAGAATGAGAGTAATAAAAATTATTACCATTATGCATATTTGCAATAATATTATTTCTGGCAATATTCACACCGTATGACCCCAGATATATACCGCTAACAGCCTGATCGCCATTAAAAACAGATGGTGCGGTGGTTTCAATACTTAAGGCTGTGGTTTCACTACCAATAGTATTCCCTTTAACCATTGCACTATCAACATTATCGCCTCCGCCCGGTTCTGTATCAGAAATATAGATTCCGATAAACTCCAAAGCCGCATCATCGGCAGCATCATATGGGACAAATTTAATAGAGCCAATGGTGTTATTCTCAATTAAAACATTTCCGCATTCAACAATAATTCCATAAGAATAGAGGGGATCATATCCGGTCGAAAGTTGTGCAGCTGCACCACAATACACCAGAATAGACTCAGTACCTGTTGACTCACCGATGCAATTGCCACTTATGGTGTTATTTCCATATGCACTGTGAATCCCCGTAAACGGAACAACATCAGAGGTTGTGGAATAATAACTTTGCTTCCATTCAATATTCTGAATGGTATTATTTTCAATCAAATACGAATATGAAGGGTCATTAGGGTCTATATATATTCCACAAAACCTTGTATTTCGGTCCCCCGACATTGAATATACCCACGGTGTACCGCCGCAGAAAGGCTGACTACCACCAATGTAATTTCCGGACACGACCATATCTTCACCTGTATTAGAAAGGTATATGCCATATTTCATGCAATTTCCTGTTGCAGATTTTGCCCCATTCAGATAAATATGATTTCCCGAAATATTCCAATCTTCGTTATAGTTTGTTACATAAACACCTGCATTATCGGTATTGCCTCTCCAGATATTAAATATTTCATTGTTGGTGATGGTAATGTTATAGTTGGGTTCGGCTGCAGATACACCATAACTATATATCCCGGAGCCAGTTGCAGCACCGGTTGTACTTAAATCACGAATCTGGCAGTTATCAACCAAAATATCATGATTCCCCTGCAAATATCTTCCAAACCTAACGATACCCACACTATACATATAAGCAGCACCCTCAGCAATGACATATCTAAGAGTATCTTCATACGATCCGTTTAAAAACGTAAAGGTAGATTGATAATATGTGCCTGCAGAATTTGTATTTCTAAAACGCAAATACCTCCCCCCGACAGAAAGATTTGCAGGATCTCGACCGTCAACAATAACTCTAGAAACCCCATCAAACCTATATAATCCTTCATTATTATATCCTGTTCCCTGATAATTTCCTTCAATCAATCTTTCGGTATTACCATCGGGACATATGGTGACTGTATAATTTCCGCTTCCAATTTCAGCCCATTGCATCAAAGAGTAAGCTCCTGTTTCACCGGTAATATCAGAAATAACTTCCAAAACAAGATTTCCGTCGAGTGTTCCCGAACTGATAGCTTGAAAAGCTCCTCCTGCATTAGTAAAAGAGGTATAATCGCCGCCGCTTCCCACGGTTTTAACGCCGGATAACTGAGCCAAAGAATGAACCCACGTAAAACATGTCATCACAACAAAAATGACACATTGAATGAAAAAAGTGCCCCCATGGAATAATGGCTTTCGATTATACATATAATATGTGTTAATATATAACAAAGTTACGATGAACAAATCTTAAAACAAGTCAGGAAAAGTATGTAAAGATATGGGTGAAATACTGTATTTTTATCTAATCAAACCACTTTTAATAGCCACCTTAACCAAACTGGCAGTATTATGCACTTCGAGTTTTTTCATGATATTGTTTCTATGGGTTTCTACCGTTTTAGGACTAATGAATAAAGTGTTGGCAATTTCTTTGTTGGATAAACCATTAACAATGGCTTTTAGTACTTCCATTTCTCTATCGGAAAGATTCTCTTTCGGCAATTCCTCGGTTATTGTATTGACTTTAGCTTCAATACTTTTGTTTCTAACCATAGCAATTTTAACATCACTGCCAAGATACGTTTTACCGGTGGCAACTGTTTCAATGGCATTGACGAGAACTGCACGGTTGATGTTTTTTAAAATATAGCCATTCACTCCGACATCGAGCATAGCATTAATAATGGATTTCTCATCGTATGTAGTAAGAGCAAGAATTTTTGTTTGAGGGTAAAGATCTTTAATTTTTACAGAGGCGTCGATTCCGTTCATTACCGGCATTTCAACATCCATGAGAACCACATCAACAGGATGATTGGAAAGGAATTCTAACGCTTGCAATCCATTATTGGCTTCCCCTGCAATAGTTATGGAAGTATTTCCTTCAAGCATTGATCTGATACCATCAATCATAATCTGATGATCATCAACAATAAGAATTTGAACAGAATTCATAATAAAAGTACAACAATCAGTAAATATACAATATTTGTATTTATTTAGCAAGAGGAATTCTTAGTAGAGCCGTAGCACCTTTTCCTGGAGCAGAGTTCAGTTCAATACTACCATTAAGTACATTTGCCCTGTTTTGCATATTCTGTAACCCTATTCCTTTGGTCTTCAACGATTCTCGATCAAAGCCAATACCATTATCCTCTACTATTAATGTAAGTTGCTCATTCGTTCTTAAAAGTGAAATATCCACATGCGAGGCTTTTGCGTGTTTAATTATATTATTGCACAACTCCTGAAAAATACGATATATCCCTATTTCAATTTTTTGAGAAAACCGGATATCGAAATTATAATCAAAAGAAAATTTAATCCCTGCATTTGAGAAAACACGTTCCGACAAATCGTGCATAGCGTCAATCAACCCAAGGGAAAACAATGCCTTGGGCATCATCTGATGTGACAAGTTGCGGGTTTCACGATAGGTCTGGTCAATGAACTCAATATTATCCCTGAGTTTTTTCTGCACCTCAGGCTCATTTCCGAGAGATTCCGATACATGAAGCATCCCTAGCTTTATGGCAGCCAGATTCTGTCCCAGGCCATCGTGCAAATCGCGGGCTATTCTCTGTCTTTCCTCCTCCACGGCATCAATAATTTCTTTGCTTTTTTGTTTTTCATCCTTTAAAAGCAGTTCATTCAACTCTCTCTGACGCATTGTTCGCACCCTGTATAGCCAAAAAGCAAAAAAAGCAATCAATAGCAGCAACAAAACAATACCTAGATATATTACAGTGTTTCGCCTGTTGATTCGCAAATCCCGCTCAAGTATCTGAAAACGTTGCGCTTCAATTGTCGCTTCTTTCTTTTGATTTTGAAACCTCAAATCCAATTTCTCTATTTGTGCCTGAATTTGCTGTCCCATAACATTATCTTTAAAAGCATAATACAGCTTTTGATACATATACGCTGATTCGAAATCACCCAGTGAGTCGCAAATATTCACAAGCAACTCATAAATTGGAATATCCAAATCAGTGGTTCCCATCTGCCGGCTTTCTTCTAACCCATTCTCCGCATAAATTCTGGCCTTTTGATAATGGCCCTGTCTAAAGTATATACTGGCGAAATTCAAAATATTCAAAGTCAGGTCCCTTTTTCCGCCATATTCTTGGTTTAAATCATATGAAAGCTGACAGTACTTTGAAGCCTCGTCGAGCATATCAAGATCAATATAGTAGCTTGCCAGATTGTTATATGTCACTGCAACACCCCACATATTGTCCATTTTCTTATATGTATTCAGGGTTTTAAACTGATATTCCAATGATTTATCATATTCCTCCATATCGTTATATATCACTGCAATATTTGCATAGGCAGCGGCAACACCCTCTGAATGATTAATTTGCTTTTTCTTCTCAAGCGCAAAAAAGTAATATTCCAAAGCCCGGTCGTATTCCTTAAGTGATTTATATAATACCCCAATATTAATATAAACATTCGAAGCCCCGTGAACATTACCATATGATTCATAAATACTCAATGACTGCAGATATCTTTCCAGGGCAGTATCAAAATCTCCCTGATGCATATGGGTAGTTCCCAGAAAGTTCAAAACAAATGCAGTCTTTCGGGCATCAGGCAAATTAACATAAATGTACAGGGCTGCATAGAAATATACCTCTGCAGAAGGGAAATTGCTGCCATTAAAATACTGTATAGCTTTTTGAGTGCAAAAAGATCCTATTTCGGAATACTTTACAAAATCGCTAACTCCATACTCAAACTGCCTGCCAACTGAATCTATGTCACTGAATAATTTATTCAATTCCTGTGAACCACCAAATGCCAGAGAACTCATAACCGGTATACTTTGTCTGTTCACTTTATCAGCCTGTTGTGCAAATATCGCAGAACCGATAATAATGAATACAGAAAGCAAAACCAGCTTTATACAATTCATACTGATTGAAATATTGAAATCAAATATACGATAAAATGGGTTTGATTTATGAGTTATGATTTATTTTGTATTGAGAGTCGGAAATCAGAAATTCTCAGTTTCATAACCATATCACTTACGAAGTAATTATCAAATTTTCAAATTACCACATTTTCAAATTAAAAAATCACAAACCCCTTACTCATATTCACCTCATCCGACCTAATCAGAAGAGTATAGTAACCACTTTGCAAGCCAAATTCTTCTCCACTGATTTGCAAATTATGTCGTCCCGGGGCCTGTTCCTCATGTAAAACAACGGCAATTACCCGTCCAAGTGCATCGAGTATAGAAACTTCCACGGTCATGTATCCATGCAATTTATATGAAGCCATAAAAACATCTGACGAAGGATTCGGGTAAATATTGATTTGCTCAGGCACCAGTTGCTCATTATCAATTCCTGTGAGATTTGCTGTATCAATAATTGCCGTGTAAATGCTTTGCACAGCCATATCCATTCGTCCCCAGATTGGTCTTACCATTCCATTATGGGCAGAAACATTGGTATAATCGCCAAAGAAAATTCCCTGATCGGGTGTAAATGGCGACTCGCTTATTCTGAAATTTGTAAAAGTGCTTCCTCCATCCTTTGAACAGGCCATATACACATCGGTTTGATTATTTGTATAATTTCTGCGATCATACCAAACAAACCACAGATAACCGGTCACCTGATCTACTGCCATCCAGGTAAAAAACTGATGCGTAGTTGTGGTATCGTCATTCACTTTTATCGGTGCCGACCATGTGTTTCCGCCATCGGTGCTTTTTGAAAGAAATACATCGGTATTGTCGGTTCCGTTTCGCTGATCAGTCCAATTTACATAAATAGTTCCATTATTTGGTCCACCACTCAAATCGCAAACGGTTACTGGTAAGCCATTACAACGATTCAATCCAGGGATACAATAATCCCAGCCACCAACTTGATCACTAATAAAAATATCATTATCGAGCCACGTTACTCCCCCATCTAAACTACGATCGAAAACAATGCCTTCAGGGCCGGCCCATGCCACATATATCTCTCCATTTGGTCCCACAGCGGGCACAGCACCTTCGGTAGTTTCATCTTCATCGAGGCAATCACCAGCAATTTTATTAATCCGGATGGCAGAAGTCCAGGTTAAGCCTCCATCAAGAGACTTGGAAAACATAATTATTGAGCTATCAGCAGGATTCACAGAACCATAGTCATCAAATTGTGTCCAGGTCATATACATGGCATTGGTATTCCAATCCACAACAACCCAATGTTTATCCTGCGCTTTGGCGCCATTCAATCCAGTAAAAGATCCATCGCTCCATGTTCCATTTATAGAATCGAGTTTCTGACAAACAATACGATCTATCCAATTACCAACAGCAGGATTCGACAAATGGAAAAAGAAAAATGCACCGGTGGTATCAACACAAATTACAGGATCGCCCCAAACACCAAAAGAAGAACTCATTTTTGCTTCCGACCATGTTAGCCCGCCGTTATCACTGATATAAACATTATCGAGATTTGCTCCTGCAACAATTTCTTGCGTGTTTTTCGGGTTTATAATTATCGAAGGCTCGTTGGGTTCATCAGTGGTACTAATCAGAATATTGCTATGCTGAGCAAACACAAAAACAGCACAGAGTACAAACACAAAACTTATGAAGACTTTTCTCATTCTAATTGAATTGGTATCCAAATATACAACTAATGAAAATATTAAGCTTACCGATAACTAATCTGTAAATGGTTAAAATTTTATAAAAACACTTTCATACCGAAAAGACTCGTACAATAATACCTATATTTACCTTCGAAAAAATTGAGCCTTAAGCTTCTTTTCTTATGGCATTGTTTTTGTCTTCTGTGACTGACAATTTTTGTTTAACAAACCTCTCAAAATTATGAAAAAACTATTTACTCTTACTGCACTGATCCTTTTTAGTTTGGCTTCATTTGCCCAACTTAAAACAAATATTGTAGTCTTCAGTGAACAAGGAGAACAATTCTTCCTTGTACTCAATGGAATTCAACAAAACGCTGAAGCTCAAACCAATGTAAAGGTTACCGATCTTATTCAGCCTTATTATAAAGTAAAAATCATGTTTCCAGATGCAAATCAACCACAGATTGATAAGAATATCAATTTCAATCAAGGAACAGAAACAACATTTTGCCTTAAGAAAAACAATAAAGGCGAGTATGTTTTACGTTGGCAGAGCGAAGTTCCAATAGCACAGGCACCTCCACCAGCCCCAAATCAGAATGTGATTGTGTACACCACAACTGCCCCTCCTGCAGCATCCACTTCAGTTACGTATACAGAAACATCGACCACTGTTGTTAATGGAAATTCACCCACTGGAGACAATGTTTCTATGGGTGTTAATATTAATGATCCAGAAATGGGTGTAAATGTTAACATGAATATTAATGCTGGAGGAACCAGTACTCAAAGCAGTTCATACTCAAGCACAACAACAACTACTACGACTACCTCATCTGGAACCTATAATGATGGACCTCCACCTTCTGGTAATCAGACTGTTTATGTAATGCCCGGCTATAATGGCCCAACAGGCTGTGCATGGCCTATGGATGACAATCAGTTTGCATCTGCATACAGCTCAGTTGCCTCCAAAGACTTTGACGAAAGCAAACTTATCATTGCCAAACAAATTATAGGAACAAATTGCCTTACTTGCAATCAGGTAAAACAGATGATGCTCCTACTGGATTTTGAAGACAACCGTCTCGACCTTGCCAAATTTGCATATGGATACACTTATGATATTGGCAATTATTATATGCTAAACGATGCTTTTGATTTTGATTCAACCATCGAAGAATTAGATAATTACATTCGCGGATATAGTTGGTAAGAATCATTACTTATTAAAAACTCCATCTGTATTTCGGGTGGAGTTTTTTTTATTCTATTCACAGCAACCATTAGAAACTAATGTTTGTCTAGAGTATTAAACTAAAGCAAATATCAGATTAGACTTCTGATAAAAATGTATCTTTACAAAAATTATTCCCATGAGATTTTTACTTGGTTTCGCGCTTGTCGTTTTTTTCCACATCACATCTAATGCCCAATTTATTAGCGAGCAAGATGCACAGAAATATGCCAGTAGTTTTATGTCAAATGAAACTGGCAAAGATATTCAAATGCAGAAGTATTCATACACAAGCAAAGACTATAACAGGTTTTTTGTTTTCACCAATGAAGACAATAGCTCATTCACTGTTATTTCTAAATCCAAACAGGCTTTTCCAATTATTGCTTTTAGTACTGAAAGTGGTTTCAGCGAGCCAATGCCTATCTCAGTTGAATCATATTTCGACTGGATTGATGATCAATTAGAAAATATTGATACTACCCCAGCAATTTACAATCAAAGTGTTATTGACGCTTGGGAATCACTGGAAATCAACGGATTTCTTCCACAAACTGGAAAAAATGTAAGTGCTTTACTTACTACAACATGGGATCAAGGGTGTTATTATAATGAAGATGTTCCTGCAGAAGCATCAGGGCCATGTGGACATTGCTGGGCGGGTTGTGTTGCCACTGCTATGGCACAAGTAATGGATTATCATTCATATCCCGAAACAGGTCAAGGTTCACATATGTATGGCACAGGATTATACCCAAACCTATCTGCTGATTTTGGTGCTACAACATATTTATGGGACAGCATGCCAAATAGTATCTCTTCAAGCAACGCCTATATTGCTGAAATGCTATATCATCTTGGAGTTGCAGTAAATATGGATTACTCTGCATCCGGGTCTGGCGCCAGCACAGTAACCGCACGAGATGCAATGGTCGATTATTTCAAATATTCCGATTATTGTTTTCATGCCGAAAAAGATGATTTTCAGGAAGTCGACTGGATTTATTTAATAGAAAACGAATTATATTCACGCAGACCTCTGCTGTATCGTGGAACCGGCAGTGGTGGACATGCATTTGTTCTTGACGGAATGCAAAACTCTAACCTTTTTCATTTCAACTGGGGCTGGAGCGGAGCTTATAACGGATACTTTACTTTAAGTAATCTTCGACCAGGTGGTGGCGATTTCACTACCGATCAAGCTGCAATTTTTGCCCTTGAGCCAGCCGAAACAGATATTGTATATTGTAACGAATACAATACTCTTACTGCTCTTTCTGACACCATTTCAGATGGCAGTGGAGAATTTCGTTATGGCAATAGCACTTCGTGCAAATGGACTATTCAACCTCCGGGAGCCGGATTAATTTATATCAATTTCTTAGAATTGGCAACCGAAATGGATGGAGATTTTGTTTCCATTTATCAGGGAACTTCAGCTTCAGATCCATTAATTGCACAAATCAGTGGATTCGATATCCCCCAAGAAATTCTGGTTTGGGGTCCTTCTGCCTATATCACATTCTATTCCAATTCTATGATGCGCGCCGATGGGTTCAAACTGGTTTATTCTTCATGTCAAGTAAGTATTGAAGAAGCATGGAACAACGATCTATTAAACATTTATCCAAATCCCGCCGATGACATTTTTACACTAGATATCGATTCACGAATTGATGGATTGATTGAACAAGTTGAATTAATGAATAATAACGGACAGATTATTTCCAAACAAAATCTTCCTGAAAACCACGCTGTTTTTAATGTAGAAGACCTTCCTATTGGAATTTACTTTCTGAGATTGAGTGGTAAAAATGAAGCCGTAGTAAAACCAATTGAAATATTTTAATCAGGTCTTTTCTGCATATTTCCTCCAAATTCAAAATCAGAGTTTTCAGGTAATCGCAAAATTGCTTACTTTTGCCATTCCTATTTAAACCTGTTCTAAATAATGACTCTTCAGGATCTACAGCCCGGACAAAGTGCATACGTATTGAAGATACGTGGCAGGGGTGCATTCCGGAAACGCATTATTGAAATGGGTTTTATTCGCGGACGCAAAATCGAATGTATGCGTAAGGCTCCTCTTACTGATCCGATTGAATATCGCATCATGGACTACGAAGTTAGTCTGCGAAGATCAGAAGCCCGATCCATTGAAATTGTAACATTCGAGGATATCAAAAATAAAAATGAAAGTTCAGGTGTAACAGTAAACGAAGAGATTATTAGCCATGAAATAAAAAAGAGGGGGCGTGAGATTGATATTGCCCTTGTTGGAAATCCAAATTGCGGAAAAACTACAATTTTCAATTATGCATCGGGTGCCAGCGAACATGTAGGAAATTATTCAGGGGTTACGGTAGAAGCAAAGACAGGTTCTTTTAATTACAAATCATACCGTTTTAACATGGTAGATTTGCCCGGTACTTATTCCCTCAGTGCTTATACTCCTGAAGAATTATTTGTTCGCAAACATTTGATCGGTTCTATGCCCGACATTGTATTAAATGTTATTGACAGTTCAAATCTGGAGCGCAATCTCTTTCTTACTACTCAGCTTATAGAATTGGATCTTCCGGTTGTAGTTGCTCTGAATATGTACGATGAGCTGCTAGAAAAAGAAGTGGAATTCAACCACGATGTGCTCGGACAGATGCTTGGCATTCCATTTGTTCCTACGGTTGGTCATCGAAAAAATGGGATCGAAAATTTGCTGAACACCATTATCGAGACATACGAACAGGAAGAAACAAGCCGCCGAAGAGCGTGTATACGATTCAAGCACGATCTAGAAGAATCGATACAGAAAATCAGAAACTTTATTGAGCATACTCGTTTTATTAAAGAGAATATTCCCTCGCGTTTTTATTCCATAAAACTATTAGAAAACGATAAAGAGGCAATGCATGCGGCATCGCATAAAGAATTCAGCGATGTTAAAACTCTGGTAACTACAGAGCGGCAAAGATTGGAAAGCATTTATAGCGATGACATTGAAAATCTTATTGCTGAAGCACGCTATAGTTTTATTGCCGGTGCATTAAAAGAAACATATAAAAACGGTGAAAAGAAGTCGAAGAAAGACAGATCCTACCGATTGGATGAAATTCTAACCCACAAATTTTTTGGATTTCCTATATTCATTGCTTTTCTCTGGTTGATGTTTTTCTCCACATTCTTTCTGGGCTCGTTCCCAATGAACTGGCTTGAGCAAGGGGTTTCCTTTCTTGGAGGTCTTGTTGAATCTCACATGCCCGACGGGATGTTGAAAAACCTAATCATTGATGGTATTATTAGCGGTGTTGGGGGTGTATTAGTGTTTTTGCCAAACATTCTCTTTCTGTTTTTATTCATTGCATTTATGGAAGACACCGGCTATATGGCGCGTGTAGCCTTCCTAATGGACAAACTCATGCATAAAATTGGGTTACACGGCAAATCGTTTATTCCCCTTATAATGGGCTTTGGTTGCAATGTTCCTGCAATTATGGCCACTAGAACTCTCGAGAATCCATCCGATCGATTGTTGACCATCCTTATAAATCCTTTCATGAGCTGTAGTGCTCGTTTACCAGTATATATTCTAATCATTGCAGCTGTTTTTCCTAACAATCCTGTAATGATGCTCTTTCTGGTTTATATGATAGGTATTGCATTTGCCATAATTGTGGCATTGCTCTTCAAGAAAACCATATTCCGCAAATCGGAAGCACCTTTTGTTATGGAACTTCCTCCTTATAGAATGCCAATTGCCAAAACCGTTTTCAGACACATGTGGTTTCGCGCTTCTCAGTATTTGAAAAAAATGGGTGGAATCATTCTTATTGCTTCGGTTATCATTTGGGCTTTGGGACATTTCCCACAAAACTTCGAACCGGAACCAGAACTTAAAAAAGACATTGAAAAAATTACTCAAGAATTTAATGGTTTAGAAAACCTTAACACAGAAACAGCTGCTGAAATTTTTAACGCTGGCCGCCATATTGCTATAGAAATGGATATTGCACAGCAGCAGAATTCATATATCGGCCGTATTGGCACTGGAATCCAACCCATAATGGAGCCCCTAGGCTTCGATTGGAGACTCACCATAAGCCTGGTGACTGGAATTGCTGCCAAAGAAGTTGTTGTTTCAACTTTAGCAGTACTTTTTAGCGCCGAACCCGCAGTAGATACAAGAAGCCTAAACGAAGTGCTGCAATCCAATACCACAAGTAACCTAAGCGATCGAATCAGTATGGCTACCCACCAAAATGGAACAATGGTAGGTCAAAAATTACTTGATCCGGTTACCGGCTTTGCCTTTCTGATGTTTGTACTTCTATATTTCCCATGTGTTGCCGTTGTAGCTGCCATACGAAAAGAAACCGGGGGTTGGAAGTGGGCACTATTTACTGTATTTTACACTACAGGCCTTGCTTGGCTCATGGCATTTGCTGTACAGCAGATTGGCTCATTATTTTTCTAGAAAATTATTACCCCTCTTTTCCAAGCATGCTTATCTTTGTAAAATAAAATTTATTTTTCATGAAGATTTTCATTGGGGCTTTACTTGCAATTATTTTTTCTACATTCAGCAATTCGATTTTCGCGCAATCACAATACGGTTGTCAAAACACATCTTTGACGGGTACTTATTTGCTTATTCAAGATAGCGACGGGACTACTCCTGCAGAAGGTGCAATAATTACTTTAATATTACAAGGCAATTCTGCAAAGATTCACGCGGTAATGCAGGGAACAGATATTTGGTCGGATGGTGAATTTTCTGCTTGTGAAGATTTGATCACCATGTCGGTTACCGAATTTGATTTCAATGCCGATAACCAGAGCTTTAGCGTTATAGGGAACATGCTCACACTTCCTTTTGTGGTGATGAGTGATGTTGAAGTGGGTCACAGCGAATGGCAAAAAATAAGCAATAGCGGAGATGATCAAGCCTCAATCGAAAATGGAGATGGGAATAATGAAGGCGGAAGTGGAAATGGCGGAGACGGAAACAATGGATCCAATAATGGGAACAATGGAAATAACGGAAATGGCAATTCCAACGGCTCTGGCAATGGAAATAATAACGGAAACAACAATGGCAACGGATCAAACAATGGGAATAACCCATATAACCCCAATGATAACAATGATATTTCTCCCTATATAGGCGATTATATTGGAACCGGTTGGGGCTGGGAAGTAAGATTTAAGCATACTTCTGGTGAATTTGTTTCTCAATTTACCGGTGCTGACCCTGACGAACTTCCTTTTGAAGGCGACAAAGTAATTATGAGCCTCATGGTAGAACATGCTACCAAATTCAAAATTCACATTGATGAAGACGGGCGTGTAACTGGAGAAGGTGAAATTATTTACAACCTTATTCCTAATCTCTGTGGTGTTGCCATTCTTACCGAACAAGTAAACAGCGCCATTAATATGATGGGAGAAGTTGCTTTCTTTTATGATCTGAGTGCCAATATCAGCAAAAGAACCGTAAAGGATTTTGAAGGTACTTTTCTCGGGGCTCAGGGCGAATTGGCCAAAAATATGAAAGCAGCTTACGAAACCGGAGCCAACTCAATGATGGAATATGCTGGTTATGTACTTCCAAATAAAATCAAAAACCTCGATGAATCTTCTCAAAAAGATGCAGCCATTTGCAATTGTGCTGCAGGTATTCCAAATGTTGCTGGTGGAACTCAAATCGGGCCATCAAACCTACAAGACCTCATCACTTCTGTTGGAATTGACGCAGCAAAAACAATTTTAATGGATTTCGGAAAACCCGGTGGATTTATGCTTTCCATTCCCGGACTTACCCAGATTCAATATTACTACAAAGGTCTTCAAAATGGCCCCGAAAGCCGCACATTTAAAATCATGGGATATTTGGTTAACGGAGAACTTTATCTAGAAATGGACGGAGATGTCACGGGCGGATCAAAAGACCTTACTATTGAGTATATGGTGAACTATGAAAAAGAAACGCCCACATTCCCTACATGGTCCCCATTTCAGAAAGATCCCGCCACTATGCATGCAGCAGGTAGCGAAGCCACCATTTATGAACAGGAAACCAAAATGATTAAAAAAGAGTATGTCGACTATGTTACCGGAGAAAAGAAAACAGTTGAGGTGCCAGTTCAGGAAACAGAAGAGAAAAAAGTGACACTCCCTTTCCCTTTTGCCACTTTTCGTGAAGCGGGAATGCATAGAAACGGAGTTTCGGTATGGCAAGAATATGAGTATAATTGGGAGGTTTATAAAGCCAATCAATCGAAGTAAGATTGAAAAAGTATAAAGCTAAAAGTTAAAAGTAAGCAAGTCTGCACTTGATACTTTTTACTTTTCTCCTTTTTCAATTTGACTTAGAATCAATGGTATGAGCCGGGATATTGATTATGATTTTTTCAGACTTCACACCCATATATTCCCATTGTACACTAAAATGATCGGCATAAGCACTTCTTTCAAAAACCCAGAATTCATATACATCTGACTCGCCTTTTTGTAGCAAATGCGCTCCATTCATTTCCGCTCCGTTATACAGTGATAATGGATTATTCAAAGTATCGTTGATATAGAGATTTACATATTTTGACCGATTTGAAACACATAGATCGGGAATAGGCTCATCACCATTATTAGTTACAGAAAGAATCATATTAATGGCTGGCAAGTCTTTATATTCTGGATCATCGTCAAACGCGGTGTATTTAATAAATTCTACTTCGCAATTTACAGTAAAATCAGGTTCCTGCGCATATACCTGAAGGGAAATAAAAGCAATTAATAAACTTAATCCGATTCTCATGATAGTGTTTGTCATTGTTGATGAATTAATAAATGAAATTCCACAACACCTACTTAAACGTCAGCAATACAATCAAATCAACCAATGTTTGATCAACCGAATCAAATTCATCCAGCGAGTTCATTTTTGAAATATTAAAATCGCCGGCATTAAGAATTCGCTGTCGTTCATTAGGCTTGTTTTTGAAGATTTGAATATTGGCAAAAAGTGAATCATTTTCGAGTTTTTCCCGCACTTCAATATTAAACAGATATTCTTCTTTGTCGCCTAGTACATAAAACTTATGCGCAGAGTCTGCAATGCATTCCAAAATTCCAGAGTCTGAGAAACAGAAAGATGCTGAATCCAATTGCTCTAAAACCGTTGATTTGAGACTATCTCCATCTCTATAATCTAAAAAATAGGCATCCATTAATTCCGTTTTCTCAAGCGGCAGTTCATTGTTTCCGCCATCCTTTGAATTAGAGCAAGAAATCAGCACGATAAAGGCAAAAATCGGTAATAAGTACTTCATATTATGAAATTTTCTGCAAAATAATCCCAAAATGATAAGGCTCCAAAATAAATGGCTCTTTATAAACTGAGAATTTTTCAGAATCATATTGCGTTAAAAGATCTTCCGGTTTTGGGCGAATGCTGATTTTTAACCCAGCAGGAACACCTATATCGTTGCGCCAGTAAATGATACCTACTTTTCCACCAGGCTTTAATATTCTAAACGCCTCTTTATAAATCACTTCAGGTTTATCGTGATGCATAATATTAAAAAGCATAAGATAGTCTACCGACTGTTTTGGTAAACCTGTACCTGTTGCTTCAAAATCTCTATTGATAATTGCAACGCTATCCATTTCAGCAGCTTTAGCAGACACCATATCGGTCAGTTTTTCAACTATATCGAAAGCGAATAAGAGTCCACTGATAGCTTTTGCCGCTTCCAAAGTAAAAGTGCCATAGCCACAGCCAAATTCGGCAAGATGTTCAACTTTTTCATTAATTTCCATCTCCGAAAGTATCTTGGGAACATCAAAAAAAGAGTTCCAAAGATCTTCCTTAGGCATACCGCTTTCGCGTATCTTCATGATAAATGGTTTATGCTATTGCGTCTTCCAGCTGATTGAGCAAGCGACTGGCTCCAATTCTGAACAATTCATTAGTTAGCCACTGCGCACCCAAAATGGCATCTACAAGTTGATAATAATGAACAGCCAATAGTGGCTCGCTGATTCCACCTGCGGGTTTAAAACCTACTTTGCGACCGGTTTTTTCATAATACTCACGAATGGCATGCAGCATTACAAATGCGGCTTCCAAAGTGGCTGCGGGCTGAATTTTCCCAGTACTGGTTTTAATAAAATCTGCTCCGGCTTCCATAGCAATTATCGAAGCTTTATAAATTAAACTTGGGTCTTTAAGTTCTCCGGTTTCGAGAATAACTTTCAGGTGTGCTTCACCGCATGCTTCTTTGTGTTTCTGAACTTCCTCACGAAGAAAATCTACGTCGCCTGAAAGAAAACGCCCACGGCTAATCACCATGTCAATTTCTTTGGCACCTTGCTCAACGGCATATCTAACTTCAGCAAGACGAATCTCGAGCGGGCTCTGTCCAGATGGAAATGCGCCAGCTACTGCAGCAATGCTAATATTTTTGCCCTGTAAAGCTTCGGCAGCAGTTTTCACAAACGGAGGATATACACAAACAGCAGCAGTTGTGGGAATACCTTTCTCGGCATTAGCAACAGACCATGCTCTTTCGCATAATGCGCGCACACGCTCATCAGTATCAGTTCCTTCTAGCGTAGTCAGATCAATTAAATTGATCAGTTTGCGAAAAACTTTCTGTATGTCGGCAATCTGCTGCGAGTTTATCTCACGTACTGCTTCCTGAATATCATGCTCGTTGAATGTCATAGCTCAATAAATTAGTCTTAACAAAAGTACTAAAATTATAGCATAGAAATGATAGTGAAAGTTGAATTTAAAGATATTTCAGGCGGACTGGCTTTTACTCAATTCTATTTCGCCCTTCTTGCGCTTACTTTTCACTTGGCTCAACATTCGACGCATCATTTTGTTGCTGGCATTAACGAGGTTCTTCTTCAATGCCCTATCCAATACTTCATCCGAAAGTGCTTCAAAACGATAACCCGCCTTAGTAAACTGACTGAGAAAACGAGGCAGAGCATATTTAAGACGTGGAATAGCCTTCGTATTTTCATGAAAAACAACAATGGAGCCACTTTTAGAAAAACGAAGCACATTACGAAGGCATTTGGCCGGCGTAGTATTGCGATCAAAATCGCCACTTAAAACCGACCAAAGCACAATGTAATAGTTTTGTCTAATCTTTTGTATCTGAGCAGGAGTAATATGACCGTAAGGCGGGCGGAACATTTTGCTTTCAATAAATTTCTCCCCTGCCTCTACATTTTCAAGATAATCGGGAAATTTATTTTTCCACCCATCAAGATGATTATGAGTGTGATTCCCAATGGCATGACCATCGTCCACAATCTGCTTATAGAATTCTTTGTACTTCCTGACATTATCTCCAACACAGAAAAAAGTAGCTTTCGCATTGTATTTTCGTAATGTTTTCAAAACAAAAGGCGTCAATTCGGGTATAGGACCATCATCGAAAGTAAGATAAATGACTTTCTCCTTTTCCGGAATTCTCCAGATTAGATGACGAGTCTGAATAGACTTCAATACGTAAGGCTGTACCAGATACATGGTATAGCTCTATTGCATGGGTGCCTGACCTGCTCCGGCATACATGCCGAAATAGTAGTCAAACAATGGTTTCACATGATTTGTCAATGCATCCTGCTTTTCGCGCTCAGCAATCTGCATAATCCTCTGCAAGATATACAGCCCCTGTTGCTTATCAATAGCAAGCTGCTTTTGACGCCCGTTATCCAAAGAATAGATATAGTTCAACTCTGCGCTATATATATCTGTTAATCGGAAAAGTATCTCATTCCCTTTTTCTACAGCTCCGGCGCGATAATAAGCTTCGGCAAGTGGTAATACAAAGAAATCGAATGGAATAGCCTTTTCAGGCATAATCTCCATAGCTTTATCTAAACAAGCAATAGCAGAATCGAGTTTACCTTCATCAAGAAGTGCATTTGCCAAGCGGGCAAAATTATTTCTAAAATTCATGATCATACGACGATTGGTCTCATCCAGATAAACACCTTCAACATTTAGATTACCCCAGTTGAACTTATTCATCATATTGTCGTACATCACATCCGTATTTACGCGACCAATAGAACCGTCAGTATTCACAGTACGAACCGGAATTAGTTTATAGGTCAAGCCTTCTAGTGTGAAATATTCCTCAAGACCCATATAAGCGTCAGCTCCGGTAGTAATGGCAAAATGAATTGGGCGATCCCAATCAAAATGAGCCAAAATATCCATTACAAACAAAGAGTTCTTCTGCAATGCAAAGCGATTAATAGTCCAGTTTAAGCTATCTACAATCTCAGGTGCCCACTTTTCAGGAACTAATCCATTGGCAACAACCTTAGAGCTATCGACTGGCAGATAGAATTTCTTGGTTGGGAAATAATCGAGCTTACCTTGACGGGTTTGAAGCTTGAGTTTATCAGGACTATTGTGAATAATTTCAAAAAGATCTTTAATATTCACATATCCTTCAATTCCAGCATTTTCTAGCAAATAAACTACATCACGGGTTCCCTGGCGATATTGCTCATGTGTCAAAGAAATAGGAGCTGGTTTAGAATCGTATACAGCACGTTTCATCTGATCGGCATACCAGTCGGTATTAAACAATGAAAGGTTAATCACACGTACGTCTGTGCGATAGCCTTCTACTTCCTGTACATACCATAGAGGGAAAGTATCATTATCCCCATTGGTAAACAGAATTGCATTGGGTTCACAAGAATCGAGATAATTTTTCGCAAAATCGCGGGCGGTATACCTATTATTGCGGTTATGATCATCCCAACCCTGACTTGCCATGATTCCCGGCACCAAAACAAGTGTTACCAGTGTTGCAATTAATGGTGCTGAAATATTTTTCAGGAATTTCGCAATCAATTTCGACAGTGCAAGTACTCCAAATCCAATCCATATCGCAAAGGCATAAAAACTCGCAGCATAAGCATAATCACGCTCACGAGGCTGATATGGATATTGATTAAGGTATAGCACAATGGCAAGACCTGTCATAAAGAAAAGCAATGCGACCACCAGACTATCTTTTGAATGTCGATTTATGTGAAAAAATAGACCAATCAAGCCCAGTATCAATGGTAGGAAGAAATAAGTATTTCTGCCAGGATTATCTTTGGCAATGTCGGTAACCTCTGCCTGATTACCCAGATGCATCTCATCTATAAATTTTATTCCACTGATCCAGTTACCCTGAGTAGGATCACCATGACCCTGAATATCATTCTGGCGTCCAACAAAATTCCAGAAGAAATACCTGAAGTACATATGGCCAACCTGATAGGTAAAGAAAAATCTTAAGTTTTCACCAAAAGTTGGTCTATACAAAGTTTGCATTTCCCCGTTAGAATTTTTCACACGAATAGGAGTTCCTTTTATTTTACCCCAATTTTTATACTCGCGAATATGAATATCTTGCTGATTACTCCACATACGTGGAAAAATAGTAACAAAGTCAGAATTATACGTTGGGCGACTATTTTTACGATCATCGGTAACAATATATTTGCCTTTTTCTACATCTTTTTCATATACAGGAGAGGCATCTTTCCACTCATTACTTGGATTTACCGGCGCATTATAATACTGCCCTTTAAATAAAGGAACTTCACCATATTGCTCACGATTGAGGTATGAAAGCAGTGAAATTGCATCTTTTGGAGCATTTTCATTAATCGGAGTAAGTGCGTTTGAGCGAATAATCAGAATAAAAAATGTTGAATATCCAATTAATATGAATGTGAAAGCCAATACAACTGTGTTGAGGATCACTTTTCCCTTTCTTCTCGACCATTGCAAGCCAAAAACAATAGCAGCAATAACAAAGAGGAAGAAGAATATGGTTCCAGAATTAAATGGGAGTCCAAGACTATTCACAAAGAAAAGCTCAAACTTTCCGGCTAGCCAAACCACACCCGGAATAATCATGTAAAACAGCGCTGCCAACAAAACAATTGAAAGCCCAATGGCAACAATAGTTCCTTTGGTAGTAACCTTGTATTTTTTGAAATAATAAATCAATACCAAAGCAGGGAAAGTAAGAAGGTTCAAAAGGTGAACACCAATAGAAAGCCCTGTAAGGAATGCAATTAAAACAACCCAACGTAGTGCTTTCGGGTCATCCGACTGTGCATCCCATTTCAGCATAATCCAGAATACCAAAGCCGTAAAGAAAGATGACGTAGCATAAACCTCACCTTCTACCGCTGAAAACCAGAATGAATCGCTGAAAGTATAAGCAAGAGCACCCACAAGGCCTGCACCGAGAACGGCTACATAAGACTGAGGGTTTGACATGCTATCCTCTCCCACTAGGCGGCGAGCCAGACGGGTAATACTCCAGAACAAAAATAATATGGTAAACGCGCTGGTAAGAGCCGACATCATATTAATCATGAAAGCCACATTTTCTACATTCCCAAAAGCAAATAAGGTAAAGAAACGACCTAAAATCTGGAAAGTAGGAGCTCCAGGTGGGTGACCAACCTGCAATTTATACGAGGTGGCAATATATTCACCACAATCCCAGAAGCTGGCTGTTGGTTCAGCAGTCATAACATAGACTACAGCTGCTGTTAAGAACACAGACCAACCCAGAATGTTGTTTAACTTTTTATACTGTTGCATTATTCAGAGTATTAATAAGGATTAAGCTGCGAAATTATAAAGAAATTTTGACACAGGAAAAAAACAAAATGTTAGTCCTTTTATTGTGTTTAGAAAAAAGTTTTTATCTTTGCAGCCTGAAAATTGAATTGTCCGATGGTGTAATGGCAGCACTGCAGATTTTGGTTCTGCCGGTTCAGGTTCGAGTCCTGGTCGGACAACGTAAATTGATTGAGGGGACAATTGTCCCCTCGCTTTTTAGTAATATGGTAAATGATTGACAAAAAACACATAGAAAAACTGCTTGAACAAGCCTTGGAAGACAAAGAATTTTTTGCCGTCCTAACTAAGGTTAGTGCAGGTAATAAAATCGCTGTATTCCTTGATGGGCCTCATGGTATAAATATTGTTGATTGTGCATATGTAAGTCGTTTTATTGAAAATAGCCTCGATCGTGAAACCGAAGATTTTGAGCTTGAAGTGTCTTCATACGGTATTGGCAACAAATTGCTTTTACCCATACAATATAAAATCAATATTGGAAGAAATGCCAAATGCGTGTTGAATGACAACACTACAATAAAAGGAAAAATTCTTACCGCCGACGATAAAAAGTTTCAGCTTGAAATCGTTAAGAAAGGCAAGAAAAAAAGTGAAACAACAAACGAAATTATAACATTGAATTACGACGAGTGTCGTGAAACTAACATTATTGTCTCTTTTTAATTAAAAAAGATATGGAAACGCTAAACCTGGTTGAATCATTTAGTGAGTTTAAAGACTCAAAAGCAATTGATCGTCCTACACTGATGAGAATTCTGGTAGATATCTTCAAACATATCCTTACCAAGAAATTTGAGCATGCCGACAATTTCGACGTTATCGTGAACACTACTACTGGTGACCTTGAAATATGGCGAAACAGGATTATTGTGGAAGACGACAATATCGAAAATCCAAATACTGAAATCGGATACACCGAAGCCATCAAGATTGAACCCGATTTTGAAGTTGGTGAGCAGGTACTTGAGTCTTTCAGCATTGATGAATTCGATCGCCGAGACATTCAGAGCATCCTCCAAATGTTGAAGTCTAAAGTACTGGAATACGAGAAAAACAACGTATTCATGAAGTATAAAGACAGAATTGGAGACATTGTTACTGCTGAAGTTAGCCAAGTATGGAAAAAAGAGTTGCTCGTACTCGATGATGAAGATTTCGAACTTGTTTTGCCTCGTAGCGAAATGATTCCAACCGATTTTTATAAAAAAGGAGATTCTTTAAGAGCCGTGGTTGATAAAGTAGATTTCAAAAACGGTAATCCACTTATCATCCTATCACGTACTTCTCCAACATTTCTTGAGCGACTTTTCGAACTTGAAGTTCCTGAAATATATGATGGACTAATTACCATTAAAAAAATTGTGAGAATGCCAGGTGAACGTGCAAAAGTCGCCGTAGAATCATACGACGATCGCATTGACCCTGTTGGCGCTTGTGTAGGAATGAAAGGATCCAGAATTCACGGAATTGTTCGTGAACTTCGTAATGAAAACATTGATGTGATCAATTTTTCAAATAATATATCTGTTTTTATTTCTCGCTCATTAAGTCCGGCAAAAATCTCCGGAATAAAAATTAATGACGAAGAAAAAGCCGTTGAAGTTTATTTGAAACCAGACCAGATTTCTCTGGCTATTGGCAAGGGTGGGCAGAATATTAAACTTGCTTCCAAACTTACCGATCACGAGATAGAAGTCTTTAGAGAAGTAGACACCGAATACGATGATGATGTTGATTTAATGGACTTTTCAGATGAAATTGAAGAGTGGATCATCAAGGAATTCAAAAAAATCGGCCTCGATACTGCAAAAAGCATTCTTGCCATCCCAAGGGACGAATTGGCTGAACGTGCAGACCTCGAAAAAGAGACCATTGAGGAAGTTATAAAGATACTTCAAGCCGAGTTTGAATAAAAATCTTTAATTTAGCCCAGTTTTTGACAGTTTTGTAAAAGGATTTATGGACAACAACACAGGAACAAAACGATTAAGTAAAGTTGCAATTGAACTGAATGTAGGCGTACTAACGCTTATAGACTTTCTCAATAGTGAAGGCATGCCCGTAGAAGGACCCAATGCTAAAATTGGCGAAGACGTCTATGATGTCCTTTTGAAGGAGTTTCACAAAGACAAATCAGTCAAGCAGGAAAGCATGAAGATCAACTTCAAGCATCAGGAGGAAGAAGAGAAGGCACCTGTTGAAAAAGAAAAAACCCCTGAGAAAGAAGACAAATCTGATGATCTTTTAATAACCAATCTCTCTGTTAATTCTACTATTGTTGAGAAAAAGGAAGAACCTAAAGAAGAGGTAGAAAAGCCAAAAGAAAAAGAAGAGGTTAAAATAGAGGTTAAAGAAGAGGTTAAAGAAGAGGTTAAAGCTGAGATAATCGAAGAACCTAAAGAGGAGGATCCTAAAGAACTTAAAGAGGTAAAAGTCGAAGAGAAGGTTGAAGAAGAAAAGAAAGTTATTGAAGAGGAAAAAGAAAAAGACCTTACTACAAAAGTAGAAACCGAGCAGGAAAAGAAGGAAGAAGAAAAGCCTATAGAAGAAGAGAAGAAGCATACAGGACCCAAAATTGTAGGAAAGATAGATCTTGATGCAGGTAAAAAGAAAGCTGCTAAAGAGAAAGAGGAAAGAGAAAAAGCTCTAAGAGATGAAGCTCTTAAAGAAAAAGAGAAAGAAGAAATAAAAGCTAAAGAGGCAAAAACAACTGAAAAAAGCGTAGTTAAAAAAGACGAAAAAGAGACTCTTCCAATTGAAGAAAAGGTCAGCAATCACATCGAGACCAAATTTGAAAAACTCACGGGACCGAAGATTATTGATAAAATTGATATTTCTGGTTTTGATAAAAAACCCACCAAACAACAAAAAGAAGCGGATAAAAAGAAAAAGAACCGCCCTCGCATAAAGAAGAAAAAAGAAGCGCCGGTTGATCAAAACAAAAAGGATAATAACCAGGATCGCAATAGTAATAACAATAATAAAACTAGGGGAAAACGTAAAAAAGAAACACGCCCCGAAATTAGTGAAGATGATATCAATCGTCACATTAAGGAAACACTTGCACAACTGCAGGGATCATCAAAATCAAAAGGTGCGAAATATCGCCGAATGAAGCGTGATGCAGTTCAGCAGCTTGAGCAAGACAGAATGGAGCAGGCTGAAAAAGAAAAAAGCATTCTTAAACTGAATGAATTTATTACTGTTAGTGAGCTTGCCAGCCTCATGAATGTTCCTGCTACTCAAGTTATTGCGTCTTGTATGAGTTTGGGACTTCTCGTGAGCCTCAATCAGCGTCTCGATGCTGAAGCAATTAGTATTGTTGCTATGGAATTTGGCTTTGAAGTTGAATTCACATCTATTGATGACGAAAATGAGTTAGAAGAAGAGGATGATAATCCTGAAGATCTGAAACCAAGATCACCGGTAGTAACGGTTATGGGTCACGTAGATCATGGTAAAACATCCTTACTCGATTATATTAGAAACACCAATGTTATTGCAGGTGAATCAGGTGGAATCACACAGCATATTGGAGCATACGAAGTTATTTTAGAAGATGGTCGCAGCATTACTTTCCTCGATACCCCTGGTCACGAAGCATTTACTGCCATGCGTGCCCGTGGTGCAAAAATTACCGACCTTGCAATTATTGTGATTGCTGCTGATGATCAGGTGATGCCTCAAACCATTGAAGCAATCAACCATGCTAAAGCAGCTGAAGTACCTATGGTTTTTGCCATCAACAAAATGGATAAACCAGGTGCAAATCCTGATAAAATTAAAGAGCAACTAGCAAACATGAACCTTCTTGTAGAAGACTGGGGTGGTAAATACCAGAGTCAGGAAATTTCTGCAAAAAAAGGTGAAAATATTGAAAAACTACTCGAAAAAGTACTGCTCGAAGCAGATCTTTTGGAATTACAGGCTAATCCAGACAGAATGGCCAATGGAACTGTTATTGAAGCATCGTTGGATAAAGGTCGTGGATATGTTTCTACTGTTCTTATTCAGAATGGTACTCTAAGAGTTGGCGACATCTTCCTTGCAGGTTCATATTATGGTCGTGTAAAAGCGATGTTCAACGAACGTAATCAGCCAGTGGATGAAGCTGGCCCAAGTGCTCCTGTTTTACTTTTGGGCCTCAATGGAGCTCCCACTGCGGGAGATCTAATCAAAGTATATGAAGATGAACGCGATGCAAAAGATTTAGCAACCAAACGCCAGCAATTAATTCGCGAGCAAACCCTTCGTACTCAAAAACATATTACACTTGATGAAATCGGACGTCGAATTGCTATTGGTGAATTTAAAGAACTCAATATTATTGTTAAAGGTGATGTTGTTGGTTCAATCGAAGCACTTTCCGATTCACTTCAGAAACTAAGTACTGACAATGTTCAGGTGAATATTATTCACAAAGCAGTTGGTGGAGTTAATGAATCAGATGTTCTACTGGCAACAGCATCCAATGCTATTATTATTGGATTCCAAGTTCGTCCTTCATTAACTGCAAGAAAACTTGCTGAAAAAGAGCAAATTGAGATTCGAACATATTCAATTATTTACGACGCCATTAATGAAATCAAGTCTGCCATTGAAGGTATGCTTGAGCCAAAATTGGTTGAAAAAGTTGTGGCTAACATTGAAGTACGCGATGTATTTGATGTATCCAAAGTAGGAACCATTGCTGGATCTATGGTATTAGATGGGAAAATAAACAGAACGCATAAAGTTCGTATCATTCGCGATGGCATCATACTTTTCACCGGGGATATTTCTTCATTGAAACGTTTTAAAGACGATGTAAAAGAGGTTATTTCCGGCCAGGATTGTGGTATCGGTATTGAAAACTTCAATGATATTAAAGCCGGTGACATTATTGAAACATTTATCGAAGTCGAAGAGAAAAGAAAACTCTAATAAGAATTTCATGGCGGCTCAGGCCGCCTTTTTTTATTCTTACAAATGAATTTCATCCGTCTTTATAAAACCGGAAGCCTTTCTAAAGCTGGTGTCAACTTATCGTTACCCAATAATGAATTTCTCGATTTTCAATCAACTCATATTGGTATAATCCCTCAGGGAAGCGAAAACGATCTGCAGCAATTTATAAAGAATTCAGCTTTCGGAAGAAGTGACCGCATGGTTCATCTGGCTGCTTTTGTAGCTAAAAACATGATCGGCAGTCTAAAAATTGACGGCCCTGTGATTGTCAATATCGGATCTTCGAGAGGAGCTACTGAAAGCTGGGAGAAATTTCATGGAGAATTTGCAAAGAGCGGAAAACTGGGCCCGGCATGCTCTCCCCTAACTACTCAGGCTCATGTTAGCTCAGTCATTGCCTCAATGCTGGAAACCGAAAACGGTTTTGCGATAGATCATTCGCTCACTTGTTCAACCGGAACAGCAGCATTAATCAACGCAATAGCATGGTTAAAATCAGGAATGTGTAAATATGCCCTGGTCGGGGGAAGCGAAGCTTCCAATACAAAATTTACACTCGCTCAGATAGAAGCGCTGGGAATTGCTTCGAAATTTGATGGCCCGTATTATTGTCGCCCTTTTAATACTGATAAAAAGAACAGCTTCGTTCTGGCTGAAGGCGCAGGATTGGCATTTCTCGAATTATGCGATGAAAAAAAGCTTCAGACTGGAGATATAATAATTGAAAGCACCGGCTTTGCGCAAACAGCTCCACCCTCCCTCACCGGAATCGATCCTGCAGGCATGCCTCTTCAAAAAGCGATGAAAATGGCTTTGGAAAACATCGGAACAAAACCAGACCTCATCCTTGCTCACGCCCCGGGCACGGTAAAAGGCGATCAGGCTGAGTTTAATGCCATTCAATCCGTTTTTGCGGAAAACCTACCGGCAATATACAGCTCAAAATGGATAACCGGACACACATATGCCGCTTCGGGCATGCTTAATCTTTCGCTGGCGGAGAAAATCTTCAACGGATTTATTCCGACAGATTATCCATATGAAACCTACGCCCCTTACTTACATCCAGAAAAAATTAACAGTATCATGATCAACAGCACCGGTTTTGGAGGAAATGCGGTGAGTGTTTTACTTAGAAAAATCAGTAATTCAAATTACTAATTATCTAAGTACCTTTATTAACTTTGCAATATGTTACGATGGATATTACTAATTGGTTTTATTATATTTTTTAATACTATTGTTTGGGGTCAAAACAATAATGCAGACTCTATTTTTAAAAATGCTGAATATTTTCTTATTCGCTCAAATCCCGATAATGCAATACCCGAATTATTCAAAATAATTGAAACTTACAATAGTTACCCGGATATTGTTGACAGGGCACACATTAGCTTAGCAGAAGCATATCGCGAGAAACAGGAATATGAAAAGGGCATCGAATTAATTACCGGCACACTTAAAAATCCTCAAATAAGTTTACGAAATAAAGCCTTTGCCTGGAACAGACTGGCTGCGATTTACAATGAGAGCAGATTTACCCAAAACACATATATCGACAGCACCATTAAATACTCTAATCTATGCATTAATCTTTCTGAAGAGGAAGGATTTTTAGACTTGCTGGCTTTATCACAAAATGAAATGGGCTATGTGTACAGAACAAAGAAGGAATATGCACTCTCGCTAAATTATTACCGCAGTGCCTATGCAAATTTTATGCTGGCAAAGCTAATCCCCAACACTCTTAACGTTTCATACAATCTGGCAGGGGTATATCTTGATTTAAATATGCCGGATCGTGCATTAGAAATCATTGATTCGGCAATTGTACTTTCTGATGAAAATGAATACCCAAATATATACATGAGACTATATCTTAGAAAATCTGACATATATGAATTTATTCATGATTTTAACAGCGCATTTTTTTATCAGAAAAAAGCTCGCCAATTGCAGGAGAAATTCTATGGAGACCGTATTCAACTGCAGATCAATGAAATGTCAGCAAAATATGACTTACAGACAAAAGAGCAAATGCTCAGAGAAAGAGAGCACGAAAATGAAATAAGGCGGCAGCAAAACAGGTATTTGATATTTTTTTCTGCAATTTTAATTATTGCAATTATTGTAATACTAATTAACTTTAGTTTAAGACGGAAAATCAGAAAACGAAAAGAGCAGATTATTAAAAATGAAAATGAGAATTTGAGAAAATCACTTAGTTTCAAAGAAAAAGAAATTGAATATAAAACACTCGAATTGAGTAAAGCAGCATCAAACCTTATTTCATTCAACGAAATATTAAGAAATATAGACACGGCAAACAAAAAGAATAATAGTAGTGAAATACACGAAATTATAAGTAGCAATGTAAGTTTCGATCATAACTGGCAAACTTTTAAATTACATTTTGAAGAATTATATCCTTCTTTTTTCCATAATCTCAATAAAAAATATCCTTCTTTATCAGATACCGACATTAAAATTTGTGCATTTTTACTTATTGGTATGAAAAGCATAGAAATTGCTAATATTATGATCATATCTGATGCATCTGTGGCAAAATACCGCAACCGACTGAGAAAAAAAATCGGTATTGAAGCAGGCGCCGACATTGGTGAGCATCTAAAAAGCATCGCATAGCAACCTTACAACAATCTCATTTTCTTTCACTTATAAAATTGTCCTACCTTTTGTCATACTACAAATTTGGCTGTATAATTTATATGCTGCTTAGTTTCGCATAGCTAATAATAAAGTTGTCAAATTATGAAAAAATCACTCTCTGGATTAATGAAAATTCTATTTTCGTCTTTTTTCCTGCTGATATTTATTGAGATGAGCGCTCAAACCGCACCTGCGATCGGTGATGGATCTACAGGAAACCCATATCAAATTGCAACGCTCGAAAATCTTGTTTGGCTTAGTCAAATTGACTCGGTTTGGGATGAGCATTTTATTCAAACTGCAGATATTGACGCAGACACCCTAAGTGCGTGGTCGCCAATTGGAAATAATACGGTGAAATTCAGCGGTTCTTACGACGGACAGAATTATGCAATTTCCAATATGACCATTAATATGCCCTCAAGTAATTACGTAGGGCTATTTGGATATGCATGGGGAACAAGCAATTCCAATCTTGCAGTTATCCGCAACTTGAAATTAATTGATTTTGATGTTACCGGATACGATTACACAGCAACCCTTTGCAGCTATCCGGCCCGAACTCAAATTTATAATATCATAGCCAGCGGAAATGTTGCGGGAAACAATCAAACCGGTGGTTTGATAGGTCGGCATTATGGTCAGGGCATTAATTATAAAGTTGAACTATCATACAGCTCATTTACCGGAACAGTATCTGGCAACACCTGGGTTGGAGGATTAATAGGAGCAAATGAAGGAAATAGCAGTGGCTATGCAATGGTTGAAAAGTGTTTTTCAAATGCCGATGTAAGTGGTATTTCCTACGTTGGAGGCTTTGCCGGTATTAATTCGGGTGCAAGTTCAGGGCACGACACTATAAGAAACTGCTATTCAATGGGAACAGTTACCAGAATTTCAGGAACAAACGATGGTGTTGGTGCATTTATCGGCAGAAATAATGCCGGATATATTGAAAACTGTTACTCAGTTGATTCTGTTTTCTTTGCAACTGTAGTTACCAATAAAGGATTTGTTGGAGATGAATTCGATCCCGGAACCTACGTCTCAAATTTTTTCGACAGCACTGCATCAAATCAATCAACAGCTATTGGAGCTACTCCAAAAACCACACAGGAAATGAACTCAACATGTACTTTTAGGTCTGCGGGATGGGATTTGGTTGATGAAACCGCAAACGGCACCGAAGATATTTGGGATATAGATGCAGTTAATAACCACGGCTATCCTTTTCTCGGCTTTGAAGACCCGTTGATAACACCTGTATATCAAAGCGCTGTGAATTTTGACGGAAGCTCTGACCAAATTTATGTCGCTTCATATTCAGCAATAGACCTTATCAATAATTACACATTAGAATGTTGGTTTAAAGTAGATAGTCTTGTTCACTTTGGAGGACTCATTTCTAAATATCACAGTTCTGGATCAAACGGGTACACATTGAGGCTTTCCTCAAATGCCCCATATACGGGTTTGAACTTCGATGAAATGACAACAGCAAATGGCATCCTAACTGCAGGTACATGGTATCATGTTGCAGCGGTAAACGACAACGGGACACGTCATTTATACCTCAATGGAGAAGAACAAGTCCTTACTGGTACACCTTTTAATACCGTGCACAATAGCGATAACTTGTATATGGGTGTTGACTATATGCCCAGCGGCCGGTATTTTAATGGTGATATTGATGAAGTAAGAATCTGGGATACCGTTAGAACCGTTTGTGAAATACAGGGGTACATGAATACAGAGCTAAGCGGAACTGAAAACCACTTGGTTGCATATTTTAATTTCAACGAAGGTATTCCATATATAAACACCTCCTGTTTATCTCATTCTGCAACCAATTTAACAGGAAACACAAATGGAGTTTTTGGGAATGGAGGTATTGCCTTTATTGATTCTACTTCAAACTATGTGCTATCAGGCGCAACACTTAATGGCACAGGAATATACAGCAATAATATTAGTCCGGTAATTATGTCGTCACACAATGATCAGCATTTCTATCTTGATACTACATGTAGCTATACTCTTCAATCATTTTTAGACAGTATTGTTGCAAGCGACAATTGTGACAGTGTAATATACTCTCAAAACCCTGCGGCAGGAAGCGTTTTACCAACAGACACAACAATTGTCTGGCTCTATGCTTCAGATCTGTACGGGAATATAGATTCAGTTTGGTTTTATGCGATTGTTAGTGATGCGATTGCACCAGAAGTCATCTGTATTGGGAACCAAATCATCAGCCTTGCCCAGGGAGAAACATATTACACCATACAAGGAAATGAATTTGACGCAAATGCATCAGATAACTGTTCAGTTGACACGATCTTCAACTCACTAAATTCTTCCTCTACACTTGGCAATGAACAGTTGAACTTCGGAACACATATCATTACATGGTATGCAATGGACGCAAGCGGAAATTTGGATTCATGCAGCTTTGAAGTTATTGTCAGTCTTTTTGATGCAATTAATGAATCCAGTAGTAATCTAACAGTTTACCCAAATCCGGCTGATAATTATACAAAAATCAGTGCAGATAAAACAATTCAGCACATTGAGATTTATGATCTTTCAGGTCGGCTTATTTACAACGAAGAAATCAATACCGTTACTGATCAAATTAACACTACAGATTTTGCCTCAGGAACATATTTGATGAAAGTATTTTTAACAGAAAATACTGAAGAAATCATACTAGTTATTGAATAAAGCTATATAATTAAACCCTATTTAACTTTTAGCCGGTTTTTCAGAAATGCAAGACCGGTTTTTTATTCAAACGAATTATTAAACCCCAAAAATTGTATTTTTGAGGTATGAAAAACTTTACCGATATCATCAGCCTTGAACTGGGCTTGAAAATACATCAGGTGGCAGGAACCATTCAGCTTTTGAGCGAAGGCGCCACTGTACCCTTTATTGCTCGATACCGAAAGGAAATGACCGGTAGCCTCGACGAGGTTCAGATCATGGCGATTAAAACTCGCCTCCATCAACTTACTGAACTGGAAAAAAGAAAAGAAGCCGTTCTTGAGAGTATTCGCGAACAGGAAAAGCTCACCCCTGAACTCGAAGATAAAATTCTCAAAGCGCAAACTATGCCCGAAGTGGAAGATCTCTATCTCCCGTATCGTCCAAAACGAAAAACCAGAGCCAGCATGGCTATTGAAAAAGGTTTAGAACCTTTAGCCAAAAAAATATTTCAACAATTACCCTTCGACCTGGATGCAGCTGCCGAACATTTTATTGATGAAGAAAAAGGCGTGAAATCTATTGAAGAAGCTCTGGCAGGTGCAAGAGATATCATTGCGGAATGGATAAATGAGAATGCCATTATTCGTGCCGGACTTCGAAGAATGTTTATCAATGAAGGAATCATCTCTTCCAAAGTTTCGAAAGGTAAAGAAGAAGAAGGCAATAAATTTGAAAACTATTTCGATTGGTCTGAACCCGTAAAAAAATCACCTTCACATCGTATTCTGGCCATATTCAGGGGCGAAAACGAAGGATTTCTAAAAGTAAGCTTAGAACCCGACCAAGAGAAAGCACTCGAATTCATGGATCGAAAAATCATCACTGGTAATAATAAAGTAGCCGATGAAGTAATTGAAGCCATGGAAGATTCTTATAAACGATTGCTCAAACCTTCTATAGAAACTGAAGTCAGAAAACATTACAAAGAAGAAGCTGATAAAGAAGCGATCATTGTATTTTCTGAAAATGCAAAACAATTGCTGATGGCTGCTCCACTTGGTCAAAAAACGGTTTTAGCCATCGACCCCGGATTCAGAACAGGATGCAAAGTTGTGGTCCTCGATAAGCAAGGCAATCTACTCCACAATGAAACCATTTACCCGCATCCACCAGTAAGCAAAGTAAAAGAAGCCCTTAATAAAATTGATAATTTAGTAGAAGCCTATAAAGTAGAAGCCATTGCCATTGGAAATGGAACTGCAGGCCGAGAAACCGAAGCTTTTATTAGCAGAATAAGATTCAATCAAGACGTAGTTGCTGTTATGGTGAATGAATCGGGTGCATCTATATATTCAGCAAGCGATGTAGCACGCGAAGAGTTCCCCGATTATGACATAACTGTGCGTGGTGCTGTTTCTATTGGTCGACGTTTGATGGATCCATTGGCAGAGCTTGTAAAAATTGATCCCAAATCTATTGGTGTGGGACAATATCAGCACGACGTAGATCAAAATGCACTCAAAGAAAAGCTAGATGATACCATTATGAGTGCCGTAAACAATGTTGGAGTTGAACTTAACACAGCCAGTAAGCAGCTACTAACTTATGTATCGGGAATTGGACCAGCGATGGCGCAGAATATTGTGGAACATCGCAAAGCAAATGGACCATTCAAATCGAGAAAAGAAATTCTTAAAGTAAAACGCTTCGGCGATAAGGCTTTTGAACAAGCTGCCGGATTTTTACGGCTTAAAGATGCTAAAAACCCTCTCGATGCCTCTTCTGTTCACCCAGAGTCCTATCATATCGTGGAGAAAATGGCTAAAGATCAGGATGCCTCCGTGTACGAACTGATGCAAAACAAAAGTCTGCGAGAACGAATCGACCTTAAAGCCTATATCACAGATAAGGTTGGACTACCTACACTTAAAGACATTATGGCTGAACTCGAAAAACCGGGTCGCGATCCACGTGAACAATTTGAAGTATTTGAATTCGATCAGTCTGTAAACAGCATCGATGATCTTGCCGCTGGAATGGAACTTCCGGGTATCGTAACCAATATTACACGCTTTGGCGCCTTTGTAGATATAGGAGTTCATCAAGATGGCCTTGTTCACATCAGCCAATTGGCAGATAAATTTGTGAGTGATCCAAACGAAATTGTGAAGCTGAATCAAAAAGTCAGAGTTCGCATACTTGAAGTGGACAAAAACCGCAAGCGAATAAATATGAGCATGAAAAACTTGTAAACATGAGATTACTATTCCTTTTCCTAATTTTAATATTGACAGCAGGACTTTTCGCACAGAATAAGCCCTTCACCCTCCCTTATGAACTGGATTCGAACAAAACCATGACTTATGAGGAGATTATTGGAATGTGCCACACCGTAGATTCCCTTTTTATGGAAGTGAGACTGAAAAGTTTCGGCACAAGCTCTGGTGGATACGATCTCCCCTACCTCATTATAGAAGACCCCATGCGCAAAGACGAAAAACTCATCCTCTGGATTCAGGCTGGGATTCACCCCGGTGAAAGCGAAGGTGCAGATGCTGGGTTTCTATTTATCCGAGATGTTCTGACTAAATCAGAATACAGGCCAATGCTGCAAAAAGTCAGAATTATCTTTATTCCGGTATTCAATGCAGATGGATGGAATCGATTCAGCCCTTATAACCGCATCAATCAAAATGGACCAGAGGAAATGGGTTGGCGTTGTACAGCACAAAACCTCAATCTAAATCGAGATTTCATGAAAGCCGACGCCCCTGCCATGCAAAACTGGCTTTCGCTATTTAATGAAATCAAACCCGATTTTATTGTCGATTGCCATACCACCGATGGTGCTGATTATCAGTATGCCTTAACGTATGGCCTCGACACACATGAGTCATTAAACCAAGATATTGCCAAGTGGATAAACGAAAAATACATTCCCTTTGTTGATGTCAATATGTCGAAGGCCGGCTATCCTATTTTCCCTTATGTATCATTCCGTCAATGGCATAATCCAAAAAGCGGCTTGGTTCAAAGAGCTTCTCGCCCAATGCTTTCGCATGGCTATACTATTTTGGTCGATCGCCCTTGTCTTCTTATTGAAACACACATGCTGAAACCATATAAAAACAGAGTAGAATCCACACGGCAAATGCTTCTCAACACATTCATTGTTTTGAATACTCAGAACGATGAATATCTGGAAATTTTGAAAAAAGCAGATACCGAAAGAAATTCAAATGAATTTGCGAAAAAAAAAGTCCCAATCCACTTCAGTACTTCAATGAACGACAGCACCCTCACTAATTTTATGGGATTTAAATTTGATACTTTGACCAGCCAAATTACAGGTGGACAATATTATGTTTACTATAACGATCAACCGGAAATATTCAACCTATGGATGTTTGATAAAATTGAAGCTGATCAGGAAATTGATCTTCCCATTGCGTATATCATTCCACCCGAATGGCAGGAAGTCATCAATCGCCTTAAACTACACGGCGTAAGTTTTATTACTGTTCAGGAAGACATAGAAATTGACGCTATTCAAACTAAATTTTCAAATATTGAATTTCAAAACAGCCCGTATGAAGGTCGATTCAGTCCCGATTTTGAGATGGAAGAATATGAAAATAAAGTTCTGATTCATAAAGGCAGTGCTTTGATTCCGGTTAAACAAGATAAAATTAAAATCATTGCCTGGTTACTTGAGCCTTTATCAGATGACAGTTTCCTGAAATGGGGATTTTTCAATACCATTTTCGAGCAAAAAGAATATGGAGAACTCTATGTAATGGAGCCTGTTGCTGTTGAAATGTTTGAAAAAGATGCCGATCTCAAAGCAGAGTTTGAAAAGCTAAAAACAGATAATCCACAATTTGCAGCATCGCAGTGGGCGCAAATGAACTGGGTGTACAACCATAGTCAATGGGCTGATCCACAAAAAGATGTGTATCCTGTATTGAAAATCACTAAAGAATCTGAATTTAAAAAACTAATCCCCTCTCGCTAAATGAAAATAGTATCATATAACGTAAACGGTATTCGCGCGGCCATAGGCAAAGGATTTATTGAATGGTTAGACCAAAGTGGAGCAGATGTAGTTTGCATACAGGAAAGCAAAGCCCAGCACGACCAGATTCCTTTAATGGAATTTGAAACCATTGGTTATCAAACCTTTTGGCACAGTGCCGAAAAAAAAGGATATAGCGGCGTTGGCATCTTAACAAAGATAAAGCCCGATAATATTAAAGTTGGAATCGGAATTCCTGAATACGACCGCGAAGGACGTTTTCTTCGTGCCGATTTTGGCGATTTAAGCATCGTTTCCGTTTATCATCCATCTGGCTCTAGTGGAGACGAACGACAAGCCTTCAAAATGAAATGGCTCGATGATTTTCATAAAAAAGTAAATGAACTCAAAAAAGAACGCCCAAATTTGATTATTTCCGGCGACTATAATATTTGCCACAAAGAAATTGACATCCACGACCCGAAGGGAAATAAAAACAATTCAGGGTTCCTACCAGAAGAGCGAGAATGGATTGGTAAATTCATCGATAGTGGCTTTATAGATACTTTTCGCGAATTTCACCCTGAACCAGATCGTTATAGTTGGTGGTCGTACCGCCGACAAGCCCGCGACCGAAATTTAGGCTGGCGCATCGATTACCACATGGTTACTGAAAACCTGAAAGGCAGGCTTCAAAACGCCGACATACTTGATCAAGTAGTACATAGCGATCATTGCCCTATTACGCTTGAGATAGAATAAAGAATAAATATGCCTCTGGAATTCATTCCAGAGATAAATAACCCATGACCCCGGAATTCATTCCGGGGAATAAAAAACAAACCCATGCCCCACTCCTATAACAGAATATGGATTCATGCCATCTGGTCAACTAAACACAGAAGAAAGATAATTGATGGAAATCTTGAACCCATTCTTTACGACTTTCTAAAGAACAAACTAATTGAATTAGGCTGTCCTGTTAGAATAATAAATGGCATGCCTGAACACATTCACTGTCTATTTTTACAAAATCCGAAAAAATCCATTACAGAAATCATTAAACAAATAAAAGGAAGCAGCTCTCGATTTATAAACCAAAACAATTTCCTCCCTCATAAATTCGAATGGCAAATTGGATACAGTGCTTTTTCTGTAAGTAGTCAGGCATGTGACATCGTATACAAATACATCAGCAACCAAAAAGACCATCATAAAAAACAAATATTCCCCAACGAATACTTAGAATTCCTCAAATCTAATCAACTCGACCCATGACTCTATCTATACCTATGGAATTCATTCCATAGTTTTTAATCATCCTATCTTTTTTTCATAACTTTGCTACAAACACAATAACCATGATCGAAATCATCCTCCCAATCATAGCCATAGCACTCAGCCTGATTATCCTCATCATTCTACTTACAAAAAAGAATACAGAATCAGGGGTATATACCAATAAATTGCAAGAGCAGGTTCTATCTCTCGATCGCTTAATTCGCGACGAATTTGAGCGAAATCGTGAAGCATTGCAAAAAGCCCTGCGTGAGAACCGAGAGGAACTCAGCAATTCATTCAAAACATTGGGAGAAAATCAAGGAAATCAATTTGCTGCTTTCCAAAAAAATCTGAATGAACTTCTAAAACTCTTTGATGAACGCACCACAAAGCAAACCGAACTCAGCACCGAAGCTGCGCGTCAGAATCGTGAGGAATTGAGCAAAGCTTTAAAATCTTTTGAAGAAAAGTTCACACAAAACGTTCAAGATTTCAACAATTTACAAAAGCAGAAATTTGATGATTTGGCCAATAGGCAGGAATTAATAAAATCTCAGACTGAGGAAAAACTTAAAGAAATTCGCGAAACAGTAGAGAAAAAACTACAAAGCCTTCAGGAAGACAATTCTAAAAAACTGGAAGAAATGCGCAAAACTGTGGATGAGAAATTGCAGGAAAGTGTGGAAAAAAGATTCAACGAATCTTTCAAACTCATTAGCACCCGCCTCGATGAAGTGCACAAAGGTTTAGGAGAAATGCAAAGCTTGGCTTCTGGAGTTGGTGATTTGAAAAAAGTGCTCACCAATGTAAAAACTCGTGGAAATTTAGGGGAAGTGCAACTTGGATCCATTTTGGAACAAATTTTCAGTCCCGAGCAGTATGAAAGAAATGCACAAATTAAAGTCAATAGTCAGGAACGTGTTGAATATGCTGTAAAACTCCCTGGTCAATCGAGCGACGGACAGTCTTTACTCCTGCCAATCGACTCCAAATTCCCAATTGAAGATTACCAACGATTATTGGAGGCCTACGAATTGGCCGACAGCACAAATGTAGCCATGATTGAAACTGCTGCACGCCAATTTGAGAATTCTGTCAAGAAAAACGCAAAAGACATTTTTGAAAAATACATAAATCCCCCAATCAGCACCGATTTTGCCATAATGTTTGTACCTACAGAAGGCTTATATGCTGAAATTTTACGCAGAACCGGATTGTTTGAAACTTTACAGCGAACATATAAAGTGACAGTGGTTGGCCCCAGCAATTTAGTTGCTTTCCTCAGTAGTTTGCAAATGGGTTTCAGAACCCTGGCCATTGAAAAAAGAAGCAGTGAAGTTTGGAATTTGCTAAGCGCCGTTAAAAGCGAATTTGGGAAATTTGGCGAGGTACTTGAAAAAACCAGCAAAAAACTACGTGAAGCCAGCAACACTATCGATAGTGCAGGAGTTCGCACAAGAGCTATTGAACGAAAGTTGAAGAGCGTAGAAGAGCTACCAATTGCAGAATCACAAGCTATTCTTGGCGGCATTATGGAAGATGCAGATCACGAAGAATTACAGGAAAACAATAAGGAAACAGACCCTGAAGATTAATTATTCTATCAAATTGGGTGTTTATACTCCTATTGACTATCTCCTTATTATCCATTAAAGGTATATTCAGACATCCAAAAAGACCAAAATATTTTTCAAAACTCTCACGCATTTTTTCTACATTAGAACCCTCATTACAACTCACTCAATATGGCTAAGAATAATCCAAAGGATTTCGAAGAATTGATGTTTGAAAATCGTGAAAGGCTTAAAGAGCTGGCTGCCATTAACAAGACAACGAGCATCATCAAAGAAAACAAACCCATTAATGATACCATTCAGCATATTGCTCTCATTTTACCTAATGCAATGCAGTTTCCTGAACACACAGAAGCTCAGATAAAATTTGACAATTATATTGCTCATACCCCCAACTACGATAAAAACAGCAAAAATCAATTAGAAAAGCAATTTAAGAGTATCGATAATCTTAATGGGAAGATAAGCATTCATTATACAAAATCATATCCTGAAGAGTACCAAGGGCCGTATTTACTCGAAGAGATAAACATGGTCGACAATGTTGTGAGTCTGCTCACAGGGTATATTAACAGCTACAAAGCGCAACAGGTTTTCAAAAAGCAATACGCCCATAAATTCGACATCTCAAACGAAAAAGCAAAAAGCGGAAACAATGGAATGCAGCTATTCGAAAAATATCTTTATCGTCAAAACTACGACAGGGATATTTTCCACGATTTAATGCCATTTAAAGTAAAGGAAATTCTATTAATTGCTACACTTTACGATGCCTATTCCATTGAAAAGGAAGGACGATTTGCAGAACATGTTTTAGGTGAATATCAGCAGCTCAATCTATCCAGTTTCCCACGAATTACAGGGGTAAGCACGGAAGCAGAGGCTCTTTCTCAATTGCAAAGGAAGCACTTCGATCTTGTCATTTATATGGTGGGAGCCGATATGAAAACTCCTTTTGAAATCTGCAAAAAGATAAAGCATGAGTATCCATATATTCCCGTATATTTTCTTGTAAATAATAATTCTTTTAATCTGGAACTGGAAGAACACGAAAATACAAAATGCCTTTTTGATAAAATTTTCTATTGGAACGGAGAGCCATCGGTATTTTTTGCCATGGTTAAACACCTTGAAGATCAAGTAAATGTTGATAATGATACAAACTTGGCTCTAGTTAGAGTAATTTTAGTAGTTGAAGATAGTCCTCGCTATTACAGTCGATATTTGCCTCTTTTATACTCAATTGTAATGGAGCAAACCAAGCGCATCATCGATGATGTAACAACTGATGAGCTCTATAAAGTTCTGAAACTTCGTGGTCGACCAAAAATTTTACTTGCCAGCAATTACGAAGAAGCCATGGATTTGGTAAACAAGTACAGCGAATACATGCTGTGCATGATCAGTGATGTAAAATTCAGCAAGAAAGGGAAAACATGTAAAACAGCAGGTTTTCAATTGGTAAAAACAGTACGAAATCAACTCAAAGATCTGCCAATTATTATTCAGTCGTCGGATATTGAAAATGCAAGTAAAGCATATGAGCTAAAATCTACATTCATCGACAAAAACAGTGAAACACTTAGCGCAGATATTCGCAGTTTCATTAGCCACTATTTGGGCTTTGGCAATTTTGTATATCGTAATCCAGATGGCAGAGAAATAGCCATTGCACGTACGCTAAAAGAATTTGAAACACACCTTCGAAACATTCCAGATGAATCACTAATTTATCACGCTCGAAGAAACCATTTTTCACTGTGGCTAATGGCTCGTGGCGAAATACAAGTGGCAAAAATTCTTGGAATTAAAAAAGTCTCTGATTTTGAAACTGCTAAAGAAATTCGCGAATTTCTTCTTCGCATTATCCAACAACATCGAAACGAGAAAAATCGTGGGCGCATTGTACATTTTGAAGATGTTGATTATTTCGAAGAAGGGAATATTATAAGTCTGTCTCCAGGCTCAATTGGAGGCAAAGGACGTGGAATTTCATTTATCAACAGTTTAATCTACAGTTTTGATTTCAACACTATTTTTAAAGACATCAAAATAAAAGCCCCACGAACGGCTATTATTGGAATTGAAGAATTTGAAAGTTTCATGAGAAGAAACAATTTATGGGAAATAGCCCTAAATGAACCTTTTGAGATTTGTGCCAAGCAATTTTTAGAATCAAAATTAAGTGAAGGGCTTATGAAAAAGCTCAAAAAAATCCTCAAAATGATCAATAAGCCTATTGCTGTTAGATCATCTGGACTTTTTGAAGATTCTATGCGTCAGCCTTTTGCCGGTATTTTTGAAACATATCTTTTGCCTAATTCTCATCCAAATTACGATACCAGACTTCAACAACTTGCCGATGCCATTAAAATGGTTTATGCCTCAGTATTTAGCGACATGGCTAAAGGCTATATTGAATCTGTTGCCTATAAAATAGAAGAAGAAAAAATGGCAATTGTAATACAGGAAGTCGTTGGCAATCAGTATGAAAATTTCTACTATCCTCATATAAGCGGCACCGCTCAGTCTTACAATTACTACCCTGTGGCCAATATGAAACCTGAAGAAGGAGTTGCTGTTATGGCTGTGGGTTTGGGCAAATATGTTGTAGAAGGTGATCGTGCCTACCGATTTTCTCCCGTATATCCCAAAGTAGAAATCAATAGCATGAAAGACGTTGTAAAAAATTCGCAGGTTGAATTTCTTGCCGTTGATCTCAGCAAACACGACATTAATCTTTTAGAAGGCGATATGGCCGGACTAAAACAAATTGATATTTGGGAAGCGGAAAAACATGGAACATTAAAGCATTGCGCATCTGTATTTGACCCCGATAGTAACAGCATTTCGGCCGGATTAGACAAAAATGGTCCAAGAATCGTAAATTTCGCCAATATCCTTAAATACGATTATATTCCCCTTTCTACAACCATCACTTCAATTCTGCAAATGGTTAAAGAATCTATGGGAAGCCCAGTGGAGATAGAATTTGCCATTGATTTAAACAAAGACGATGATGGGCAAGCTTCTTTTTATCTCTTGCAAATTAAACCTCTCATTGGCGACGTGCAAGATTATGAAATCAATACCAATGAAATTGTTGAAGACGATATTTTACTTTACGCAGAAAAAAGCATGGGAAATGGTCGAATTGAAGGTGTTCACGATGTCATATTTGTGAAAAATGAAGTTTTCGACAAAACCAAAACCTTAGAAATTGCGGCTGAAATTGAGGCCCATAATAAACGATTAGGAGAAAAAAATCGCAAGTATCTACTTATAGGTCCCGGACGCTGGGGCACACGCGACCGTTTTATTGGAATACCCGTTGTTTGGCACCAAATAAGCCATGCAAAAGTGATAGTAGAAACTGATCTTGAAGACTTTCCTTTGGAGGCATCGATGGGAAGCCACTTTTTTCACAATGTAACCTCGCTTAGCATTGGCTATTTCACCATAAATAATAGCAGCAAGAGCTATATTAAATGGGATAGAATAAAAAGCAAAAAGATTGTTCACGACATGAAATATACTCAGCATGTGCGCTTTGAGAATTCAATAGACATTAGAATGGATGGGAAAAAACGTATTGCAATAATTCTTGAAAACAATGAGCAAGATCAATAAAAAATTCGACCTCGAACATTATTTTTTCCGTGATACGTCATTCGACAATTTGATGCAAAGACGCATTCAGAATGTATTACTGATTTGTAGCACTTACGATTCTTTTATCCTTGAAGAAGACGGAAGAATTAATGAAACAATCTTTCAGGAGTATGTGGCGTTAAATCTTCGCTACCCTCCTGTTTTTCACAAAGCTCACAGCGCTGATGAGGCTTTTCAATTGCTCGACAAAGGCAATATGGATCTGGTTATCAATATGCTTAGCATAACCGATAGTGATTCTTTCATGCTATCGAGAGAAATAAAAAAACGCTTCTTACACATTCCAATTGTTGTTCTCACACCCTTCTCCAAAGAGGTTTCCAGCAAACTGGAAAACGAAGATCTTAATGTGATCGACTATGTATTCAGCTGGCTTGGTAACCCAAGAATTTTGGTGGTAATTATAAAACTGATCGAAGACAAAATGAACACACATTACGATGTACGTCAAGTAGGTGTTCAGTGTATTTTACTTGTTGAAGACTCAATACGATACTACTCTTCTTACCTTCCAAATATGTATAGCATTATATTTGAACAATCGCGCGAGTTCATGACGGAAGGACTTAACGAACACCAAATGATGCTCAGGATGCGTGGAAGACCCAAAATACTTCTGGCCACTAATTTTGAACAAGCCATTAGTTTATATGAGATGTATAAAACCCAAATGCTGGGTATTATTTCCGATGTTACATTTAAAAAGGGCGGCACCAAAGATCAATATGCAGGAATAAAACTGGCTCAAATTGTAAAATCGAACGATCCTTATCTGCCTTTCCTTTTACAATCATCAGATCTTTCAAACGAACGTTTTGCCAAAGAAATAAAAGTAAAATTCTTGCACAAATATTCGTCTTCGCTTTTGCTTGAAATGAAAGATTTCATTAGGGATTATTTGGCTTTTGGAGACTTCAAAGTAATTGATCCAGTAAAAAAAATAGAAATAAATTCTGCCCATAATCTACAGGCTTTACAAGAAATTATTTATGATATTCCAGATAACTCCCTTCGATATCATATTCAACGAAACCACTTTTCTAAATGGCTTCGAGCACGTGCTTTATTCTCTTTAGCAAATCTATTCAGAAAAGCCAATTCTAGAGATTTTGAGAACCCCGATGAAGCCAGAGAATTTCTTTTCACTGCCATTTCCAGATATCGAGCAGATAAAGGACGCGGGGTTATTGCCCAGTTCAATAAAGAAAAATACAATGAATATATCATTTTTAGTCGTCTGGGAGAGGGAAATTTAGGTGGAAAAGGACGTGGTTTAGCCTTTATTGATAATATCATTAAGCGACATACCCTGATGAATAAATATCAGGGCGTTAATATTACAATTCCTAAAACCGTAGTCTTATCAACCGACCTGTTTGATGATTTTATGAGGCAAAACGATTTGTATCAAACTGGCCTTGGCTGTAAAAGCGATGAAGAAATTCTGAATGCATTTCTTGCGGCACAACTTCCTGACTCCGTTTTTGAAGACCTAAAAGCCATTCTCAGTGTAATTACAAAGCCTATTGCCGTGCGCTCAAGCAGCTTACTGGAAGACAGTCACTATCAACCTTTTGCCGGCATATACTCTACTTATATGATTCCAAATACAGGCACGGAAAAAGAAAGAATTACAGCCCTAGCCAAAGCCATAAAATCAGTATATGCTTCGGTTTACTACAAAGACAGCAAAGCATATATGACTGCAACTTCCAATGTTATAGACGAGGAAAAAATGGCGGTTGTTCTTCAAGAAATTTGTGGTAAATCTGAATCAGATCTTTATTTCCCAACACTTAGCGGAGTGGCGCGATCTATAAATTTCTATCCTATTGCCCCTGAAAAAGCAGAAGATGGAATTGTTAATATAGCTTATGGTTTAGGAAAATACATTGTTGATGGCGGTGTTTCACTTCGTTTTTCACCCAAATATCCCGAAAAAATTATTCAACTCAGCTCTACAAACATGGTGATGAAGGATACACAAAAGTATTTTTACGCACTAAACCTTAAAAACATAAAATTTACCCCCCATGTTGATGATGGTGAAAACATTGACAAATTAAAAATCAGGGATGCTCAAAACTTTTCATCATTCAAACATATTGCGTCAACATACGACTATAATAACGACAGAGTAGTTGATGGCATACAAGAAGGCGGATTGAAAGTTGTTACTTTTAGCAGAATTCTCAAACATAAGAGCTTCCCTTTGGCAGAAATTATTGCAAATGTTCTTGAAATTGGAGCCAAAGAAATGGGCAAACCGGTTGAGATTGAATTTGCTGTAAATATTAACAAAGGAGATAAAGACTCCATTTTTAGCTTATTACAAATTCGTCCAATCGTTGATAATAAAGAAAATATTCATATTATAGAAGATCAAATCAAGGAAGAAAGTTGCCTCATTATTAGCAAAATGGCTTTGGGAAATGGTCTTATAGAAAACATTCGAGATATTGTATATGTGAATCCCGATACTTTTGATGCTTCTAAAACAACTGAAATTGCTCAGCAAATTGAAAAACTAAATGCCGAATTTATTGCAAAAGAACGTCCCTATATTCTTATTGGTCCGGGGCGTTGGGGTTCAAGCGATCCATGGCTGGGAATCCCTGTAAAATGGTCGCAAATTAGTGGGGCAAAAGTTATTGTGGAGGCAGGATTGGAGAATTTTCATATTGAACCCAGTCAGGGAACACACTTTTTCCAAAATCTCACATCATTCCGAGTGTCATATCTCACCATTAACCCTCATATAGGGCAAGGTTTCTACGATTATAATTATCTCAACAATAAAGAAGCCCTATTCGACAATGGCATGTTGCGCCATGTGAAACTTCTACGCCCAGTTAGCATTGCCGTTGATGGGAAGAAAAGTGTGGGAATAATCAGCAGAGAAAATATCAAAATAGATTCAATGCTAGATCTAAATTAGACATTAGCAAAGTTTTTGTAGAAGCTTGTGTGCTAATACTTCAAATATATTTCTCGAATAATCTAATATTCAAGAAGTAACGCATACAAAAATCTCTATATTCTCAGCAATTTGAAGCAAATTAATCAATAAAAGTGTACCTTTGTAAATAAAAATTATGTCCTCAAACATCTTAATGGATCCAATTGGCCGAATGATGGGATTGCGCTATAAATCACATCCATGGCATGGAATTGATATAGGTGATAACGCTCCAGATCTTGTTACTGCATTTATTGAAGTTGTACCTACTGACACTGTAAAATATGAAGTAGATAAAAGAAGTGGGTACCTTACCATCGACCGCCCACAAAAGTATTCGAATGTAATTCCTGCTTTATATGGCTTTTTGCCACAAACCTATTGCGGTGATTCAATTGGAAAATTCTGTGGTGAAAAAATAGGAAAAGAAAATATTAAAGGCGATGGCGACCCTATTGACATTTGTGTGCTTACCGAGAAAAACATTTTTCATGGTAATATTCTAGCTCATGCCATTCCCATTGGTGGATTTAGAATGATTGATAGAAGCGATGCCGACGATAAAATTATTGCCGTTTTACTCGACGATGCTACGTATGGTAATTTTAAGGACATTAGCGAATTGCCAAAACTGATTATTGACCGCTTACGTCACTATTTTCTAACGTATAAAGACATGCCCGGAGAACCTCGCAACGCCGAGATATCACATATTTACGGACACGAAGAAGCCCGTGAAGTTATTAAACTCGCTATGCACGATTATGAAATGAAATTTAATCAGCTGAGTGATATGATTGATGTGGTTTAGGTTTTACTCATAAACAATCAAAAAAATATCTTCATTGTCTTTTTTCATCAGATATTTCTCCCTGCCATATTTCTCAAGATCTTCAATATTCTCCTGAATATCAATATAGGTTTTCGTATCGCGTTCAATTTCATCCATATAGAACTTTCTCTCTTTCTTTACTTTATTTAGTTCAGACTTGAGCCTGCTTTGATGAATTAGATTATTTCCATCAAAAAAACTAATCCATACCAAAAAGAATGCGGTGGAAAGAAAATACTTGTTTCTAAGGATTTTTAACGCTTTTTTCATGATTGAAAATTCTATGTAAAAATAGCAATTCAGTCAATAGAAATGCAAAAAAAAACCGGATCTTTTCAAATCCGGTCTGTTAATAGTGTTTTGTCGACAATGTCGCCTTAACAATTATCCAATCACAGTAATCCACCCATGTGTATCGGGCTCGTCGCCGTATTGAATACCAAGTAATTTATTGTAAAGCTTTGTGCTCCATGCACCTGCTTTTCCTTCAGGACAGAAATTGTATTTGCGATCATTATCAAGATCTAAAATTTCGCCAATAGGAGCAATAATGGCGGCAGTACCACAAGCGCCAACTTCTTCAAAACTATCGAGTTCGGCAATATCCACCGGACGCACATCTACAGTTAATCCAAGGTCTTTTGCTAGAACCTGCAGACTTTTATTTGTGATAGATGGAAGAACAGAAGAGCTTGAAGGCGTGATATAGGTATTATTCTTAATTCCAAAGAAATTGGCAGCACCAATCTCATCGATATACCTTTTCTCTTTAGCATCGAGGTACATAGGTGAACCACAGCCATGATCGTGAGCTTGCATTACTCCACGTAAACTGGCAGCATAATTACCACCCACTTTAATTGCACCGGTTCCAAGAGGAGCCGCACGGTCGCTATCGCGAACCACAGCAATTTTTACAGGATTAAATCCTTCTTTGAAATAAGGACCAACCGGAGAAACAAAAACAATGAAAGTGTATTCTTTGGCAGGTTTTACGCCCACCTCGGCACCGCTACCAAATAAAAGAGGTCTAATATATAATGACGCTCCGGTTCCATAAGGAGGTAAAAACTCTATATTTTCTTTTACAGCAAGCTTCACAGCCTCAATAAATAAATCACTTGGAACTTCTTGCATATAAATTCCCTTTGCACTTTTCTGCAATCTTTTTGCATTTTCATCCCAGCGGAATAAACGCACATCACCATCTTTTCCACGATAGGCTTTCATGCCTTCAAATGCTTGCTGACCATAATGCAATCCAGTGGCGGCAATATGTACATTCAAATGCTCCGATTCGCTTAGCTCGGGCTGACTCCACTCGCCATTTTTAAAATAGCAGCGAACATTTTTCAAAGTTTTCTGATAGCCAAAAGGCAAATTCCCCCAGTCAATATTATTCATAGTTGTGTAACGTTTGATTCAGGTTGCTAAGATATACAACTGAACTGTATTTTACAAATATTGAGAGAAGATTTATACGAAAAACTGCAACGGCGAAATTTGATAATAACTACTCCGATTCAGAAATAGCAATCATAAGCTTTTCAAGCTTTTTCTTCAACGCATAACCATTGCCTTTATAGTAATTTACAATCACAGAAAAAGCAATGGGCTCGCGGTTTTTATTTTCTACATATCCGCTATACGCTCTAACGGTTTTCATATATCCACTTTTAGCCCTGAGCTTTCCGTATGCAGTTGAGCCTTGAAACATCGATTTTAGGGTTCCTGTTTTGCCAGCAATTGGTAAAGAAACATAATAACCTTCAAACCAATCTTTATATCTTATCTGTTGTAAAAAGCGAACCACAAATGCGGTAGAAATTCTATTGGTTTTCGATAAACCACAACCATCTGAAAAATGGTATTTCAATGTATCGCCAACTGTTCTAACCAAAAATGAATCTAAGGCAATAAGGCCATGATCGTAAGACGTAACCGAATATATTTCTTTTGCCGACATTTTAAAAAGAGTCTCAGCAGTAACATTATGACTATTGGTATTGGTAAAAGCCACAATATCTAAAAGCATTGGAGACTCCCATGTCAATATTTTCTTTGAATTTTCGGAAATAGGCTTTGAGTAACTTGACTTACAATCTCCCAAAAACACCATTCCTTTTTCTTCCAAATAATAGCGAACTGCTAAAACAAAGCCCAAAGCAGGATCTGGAGATGATGCATAAACTTTAAAACTTGATTTTCCCGGGCTCAAAGTTCCATCTATCATTCTATTATAGTCAAAAGGGCCACCCCAAGCAATGCTATTATCACCAGTTCCCTGTCGCCCAGATTTCGTTTTATTTTCAATTTCCAATAGTGGAAAAGGAGGAAAAAACGAACTCAATGTAGTTGCTTGATCCACGCCATAAGGCGTTGAAAAATCAAGTTCTACACGATTTCCGTCCCAAATTAAGGCAGAAGTTCCTGCTCCATAATAATTTCCATAATCGTCTTCAGGATAAGTTGAAGGGATTATAATAGAATCGAAAAAAGTGGCTTGGCCGATAAAATCACCACGAATAGTATCGATACCATTTTTTTGAAGCTCAGCATATAGCGCATCCACAAATTTCAGTTTTCCCCAAAAATCCATTCCGATAGTGGGATCTGCCCCACCCTCAATCCATAAATCGCCATTCAGATTGCCGTTGCTGATTATTCCTGAACAAAAAACTCCGGTTCTGAAGTGAAAAGTATCACCCAAAGTTTCCAAAGCCAGAGCCGTAGAAAACATTTTTGTTACTGAAGCGGGAATGAGCATCGAATCGGGATTATGCTGTGCAAGAACTTCTCCTGTAAGACAATTTATAACCATTAATCCCCATGAGTTTTGTGGCATTAAAGGATCATTTTTTAATTCCTGAACCGCGGCATTCAGAGCTGCATTTTGAGCCTGAGTAAAAACCGACAATAATAGTATTAAAACAAAGAAATATTTTCTCATTGAGCTGCTTTTTTAGATTTGACTAGATCGATAACAAACTGCAACTGAGAATCAATTCCATCAAGCTTTAGCTCTATATCGGGTTTCACTTCAATATCGGGCATAATAACTTGCATGGTTGGCATTCCACTGGTTTGATTAAACCGCAAAACACTCATTTGTCCAATAATTCCCGAATTAGGCAATTGAAAACCTATGGGCTGTCCAAAAGTTCCATCAATGGTGCAAGCAGCAGGCTGACCAATAAAAATCGTATTGGGTCTCTTACTCAAAGTATTGATAACCAAGCCAGAAGTAGATGCACTAAGTCCATTAATCATCACTACAAGAAGATTATCATCGTATCTTAACCCCGGTCGCACCGGCTGAACCATTTTTTGTGCAGTAGTATCCATATAGCCTCCTGGCATATTCCACATTGTTTTCAGGGGTTTAATACTGAAGGCCAAATAAATAAACTTCATAATTTCGATCTGAAATGCAGACTCACGAATCATTTCATTTCTTACCATATCAGAAGATTTCGATACAATAGTCTTCACATACTCATAAGGCTCAGGCATAAGATAACGAGTAAGTAAGCGCCCGCGATTGGAATATCCACCCGGATTACTGCGCAAATCCAAAATAAGGCAATCGGGATTTCTTGAATGAATCTCTGCAAAAGCATTGCGCAAAAATCGATCATATTCTCCAATAGATCCACCCATAAAAGATGCTACCCGCATATAAGCCGTTTGAAGTGTTTCTGAATATCCATAGCGAAACAAACCAGACTCCTCATCATACCGATTCAAAAACCACTGATTATTAACATATTGGCGACGATTCAGCCCTTCAATCTCCACTTTTAGTGTATCATTTCCATCGAAATATTCAATTGAATTCACACTATCGACATGAAAAAACAATGGGAAAAAATTGGAAAAAAACAACGATGCCAGCAATTCGCGAGTATGATCATTTTCTCCATCTGAAGGTGAAACCGATTTTATAACTTTCATTATGGTATCGGACGAAAAATCATTAATGGATAAAACTCTAACACCAGGAGGCAATTCTTCGAAATAGTCCTCAATTACATACATGGCTGTATCCTGAAAACTAAGATCGAGAGGCAGATACAAATTCCCTTGCAAATAATAGTCATTGCTGCCCAAAGGAAGATTCAGAGCACAGTGCACATCCTTAATCTGATAAAAAATTGGTGCCAACAGCGTATAAAACTCTGAAGCCTGCATAGAATCAGTAAGGTGATTTTTCAAATCTGCAAAATCAGAACGCAAATCATTGGTATCACAAACAACACTTAATGCAATATGTGCATCAAAAATCAGATCTTCAAGGTATTGAGCATCCTGCCGTAGCTGCGTTGGTGATAAAGCCGGATTATTTTCTTCCTGTGCCAATAGCATTGAAGAAAACAAGAAAAAAGCCAGTATGAAGAAAAACAAAAATCTCATCGAAAACATATATTCACATAAACGGATTTTACTCCACAATTATTTTCTGGCTGGATCTACCTTTTTCGTTCTGAAGCTCTACAAGATAAACGCCAGAGGTAAGATGTGATACAGAAATATGATTAATTAAGCCTGAAATTTGATATTCTCCAAAGCATGAACGGCCATCGATGCTGTAAATTCTGACTTGAGCATCATCATTCGCAGGATTTACAATATTGATCTCATCGCTTACAGGATTTGGATAAATAGAAAACTGAGGCAATTGGGCGCGGTCTTCTACCGAAAGCAAAATGGCAGGGTTGTATTTTATAACCCATGTATCGTAAGAGCCATAATTCCCCGGCAAATCCCCATCTGATGAGCTTGATGAAGCTGCAATCATCAATTTCCCATCTGCAGTTTTTAACATGCTTATTTCGCCTTCGTAGGGGATTCCATCAATATTCGATCCACCAAGATTATCATATCCAACAACATTCCAGCTTTGATCTAAAGCAATAAGAAAAAGATCATATTGTCCGAAATTCTGAGAAAAATTTCCATCATTTGACTCAGAACACATCAGTAAAAGATTTATACTATCGTTCCATGCCATAAAATCGAGGCCATAATCGATCCCATTTCCACCATAAAACCTAAAACCCTCCAATTGCATATTTAACGGATCGTAATGTAAAACAATGGCTGCACTTGAATCTGCATTTGAAGCAAATATTCCATCCGTAGTTTCTGTAAATCCTGATACATAAAGATTTGAGTCGTTTCTGAAATCGACATTAAACACTTGGCATCCATCGCTGGTTTCAAGATGATACGTTTCTATGGTATCGCCTACTGAGTTACATTTTACAAACCAAAGATCTTTCCTAATATCTGCTACGCCTTTCTTTTGACCGGTGAGAAAAATACTATTATCACTCAAAATACTTGCTTCACGAAATTCCTCCATATCATTATTTCCATATCGATAAGCCCAAGCCAAATTCATAGAAGAATTGAAACGCATTATAAAAGCATCGCTATTGGAAGAAGGACCACTAAAAATAGAATCGGTACTTAGAGTGAGCCCTACAATAATGTACCCATTGGTTAATGCCTTGAAATCATACGCCCAATCGGTATTTCCAGCACCCACTGCCAATCCTGAAACCATGGTTCCTGAGCTGTAAAGCGACTTTATCCACACATTATTTCCTCCAAGACTAGTGAAATATTCCGGTGCATTGTGGCTAATGGAATTCACCACAAAATAAATGGTGCTATCGTTAATCAATAATGCATCGGCAATCATATCCTGCCCTAAACCGTCGAGAATTCTAAAAGTATCAGTAAGAATCCCATTATTATCAAATGAAGAGATACAAGCATCGAAATCACCATAATTCACACTGATATCATCGGTGGTGGATTTGGTTTGACCCAAAAGCACGTAATCGTTAGGCCCGCGCTCTATAACAATAGTTGGAAAATCCAGATTATCTCCACCAAAGTTTTTCGACCATTCAATCTGTGCAAAGAGAGTATTCGAAACAAAAAGAATAGCAATTAAAGAAAATATTTTCATCATAATGGCTTTAATATTAATAGTTTCACTACAAATATACGATTTTTTAACATTAAACTCAAAAAGCACAATGAATATAATGAACCACCTATTGTGTAAAATCACAAGTCGGAATGATCTATATCAGTCCGTAATCATTTCAAAATATACTACCTTTGCATAGGATTATATATTTGTATGACACAAGAATTTTTTCATACCGGAATCAGTCTTTTGCACACAGCTCTTACCCTTACCGGCATCATTCTCGTAATGATGTTGCTGATAGAATATCTCAATATTAGGTCAAGAGGAAACTGGATACAAAAGATTAATAAAAGCAGCTTTGGGCAGGTAATATTTGGCACATTACTCGGTCTTATTCCAGGATGTATGGGTACATTCTTCGTGGTATCGCTTTTTACGCATGGTTCTATTGGGTTTGGCGCCGTAATTGCTTCATTTATTGCTACTTCCGGCGACGAGGCATTCCTAATGCTGACCTTAATTCCAAAAGAAACCCTAATTCTTTCTCTTGTACTTCTTGTTGCTGCCTTAGGCTTTGGAATGTTAAGCCAGATTCTTTTTAAGAACGTAAAACTGGTTAAAAACACCAAGCATTTTGTCATACACGAAGAAGAACATTGCCGCGATTTGGAAGAATGCAAAATTAGCCATAATCTTAAAAATATCAGTTTCCAAAGAGCCATGCTTATTTTTGGTTTGATACTTATTGTGGCAAATCTCTTTTTAAATGGTCACGGACACGATCATGGTGAAGCTGAGCCTCACTTTCAAATTAATATTTCGGGAATCATCAATTATATTTTTGCCGGACTCGCCTTGCTCACTCTACTTGCTATATTAAAAGTTCCCGATCATTTTATCACCGAGCATCTTTGGGGTCATGTTATTAAGAAGCACTTTCTAAAGATTTTTCTATGGACATTTGGCGCCATTTTGCTCATTGAGCTTGCTTTACCTTTTTTCAATTTTGAAGAATGGATTATGGCAAACCCTTATATGCTGCTGCTTATTGCTGCATTGCTGGGCATGATTCCCGAATCGGGGCCTCATATGGTTTTTGTAACGCTTTTTGCTGGCGGCTATATCCCATTTGCAGTATTACTGGCTTCCAGCATAGTGCAAGATGGCCATGGCGCATTGCCTTTATTAGCCGAATCTCCAAAAAGCTTTATCCTTGCCAAATTCATCAATCTGATTATTGGCTTAGGAATGGGGTATGCCTTTTTGTTGTTGGGAGGGGTGTAGAAAATACTTCCCTATACTACTGCAAAGTTTAGTTCTTCCCGAACTCACAATCTAATTCTAATTGTGCTTCCGAAATAAAAGGGCCAGCCCTCATCTAAAATTGACACATAATAATTTGAATTTGAAACTGAACCATATTTTCGGGGTGACAAACGAAGACAAGGAGCTATTTTGGGTCCAAAACCTATAGAACAGAATTCTGAAAAATCCCAGAAAAACATCAATCCAAGTTTATTCTGCAACGCCTTGTCTGTATCATCAATACAATACCCATTATCTGGATTACTTTCCATGGTCTGTATTTGAAAATTAAGCATTAGCTCGTCAGATAAAATTAATGAAAATGACGGGGATAAGCGAAAATAAATCGAATACCTCATACCAAAATTGAAGTAACTTGACGAATAGATTTCATTAACATACTCATAATTGCTATTACTCTTTTTGAATGCAACACAAATAAACAGATTACCATTATGATTTAACACCTTGTGACTTTTAACACTAATATTTGCACCGGTTTCAAAAACATAGCTGGCGTTTTTATTTAAAGAAAACCCATCTACATGATTTGGATTCATTTGATAAAATATTTCTGCAACAAAACCTTTCTTATGCACTGTATCCATCTGAGCTTGCAAATTCAGCAGGAATGTGAGTGTGAGCAAGAGGGTTGTTAGTAATGCTTTCATGACTAGTTCCCAAATTCAAATTAAGTTATTTATAACTAAACCTTAAAATTTAATCCTTATAGTGCTTCCAATGTATAAAACCACAGCCCAATCCCACAATTCCACAACTTGTACCTGCCCTGGATGTCCGGGAAAAGGATCGGAATATCCTCCTGAATCAATAAGTTTCGAATATGCAAGTTTCGTATTTAACCCAAGTGAAACAGTATTGTTAAAATTGAACAATGCGCCTAGACCAAGTTTATTTTGAATTACCGAAAAATTTCTTCTAACCCTATATGAACCGGTATCCTCACCGGTAATCAGGAATGGTACATTAAACATAAATTCATCCGTTATATCAAGGCTCCACCTTGGTTTCTTGACCATATTCCATGAAAAACACAGGCCAAAATCAATATAATGGGCACTATATCTTCTAGATATCAAAGGATAATAATTACTAAATTCTTTATACGCCAAAACTGCCGCCAAATCATAGTTCCTTCTTAAAAATGTGTCCTGGAAAATCGGGTAAGCCAAACCCGTTTCAAACAAGTAATATGATTGCTTTCCATGGTAAAATCCATCAAATAAAGTTTGTGACTCTGCCTGAAAGAATACATCGAGATATTTCTGTTTTTCCTGCGCGTGCCCCTTAAATAAGAACAAACAAAAACTTAGCGTAATTATTATGGAAACTTTTTGTCTCATTCCCCGAACTCATAATTTGATCCTTATTGTACTTCCGATATAAAAAGGCCAGCCCTCATCCAAAACTGATACATAATACTCTGTGTGGGAAACTGAACCATATTTTCGGGGTGACAAACGAAGACAGGGAGCTATTTTGGGACCAAAACCTATCGAGCAAAATTTTGAAAAATCCCAGAAAAACATCAATCCAAGTTTATTCTGCAACGCCCGATCTGTATAATCGATATAATACCCATTACCGGGGTTACTTTCCTCAGCCTGTACTTGAATATTGAGCATTAACTCATCAGATAAACTTAAAGAAAATGACCGGGATAAACGAAAATAAATGGAATACCCCATGCCAAAATTAAGATACTTTGATGTAAAAACTTCATCCCAAACGGGCCAATAATCATTGCTTTTCTTGAATGCAATAGAAAAAAATAAATTACCCTCATTATTTATTATTTTGTGCTTATTTAGATTAATCTTTGCTCCAGTCTCAAAAATATAGCATGCGTTTCTATCTAAAGAAAATCCATCAACACGACTTGAATTCATCTGATAAAATAACTCTGCAACAAATTCTTTCTTTTGCAATGTATCTGTCTGAGCACAAACCAAAAAAGAAAAACAAACTAATATTACTGATACAAAACTTTTCATGGTTTAATGGTTTTGAATTTGGAATGATAAAGAGCTATAACTTCACCCTTATTGTACTTCCGATATAAAAAGGCCAGCCATAATCAATAAGTTGATCATATGAATAGGGAAATGCAGCAGAACCATGATTTCTTTTTGATAGAATTAGGCAAGGCGCAATCTTCCCACCTATACCAAATTTTATTCGCTCTAACGGCTCCCAAAATAATATAGTACCTAACTTATTTTGAATTGCTTTTACTCCGTCATCAATTAACTCGCTATTATTTGCAGAATATGTTCGAACCTGAAAGTTCAGATAGGTTTCATTTGATATTGTCAATAAAAAATATTCTGAAAGCTCAATATTTGTAGATACACCAGGTCCAAACCCTAAGTAAGAAGCATAATACCAATTATCTTTGTCAGCCTTGTCAAAGCCGACTTCCTTATATGATGCACCTATATGCAAATGAAAAGGTCGGTGTGTTTTATTGAAAGTATATACCATTACATATACACCACCTTCATAGGCATAGTATGAAGATCTTGTATCAAAGGTTCCCGCATCTATTTGAAAAAAGGGGGCAAGACAAACTTCCGTAATATTAGAAGAACTGTCATCCTGAGCATTTATTTGTATTATTGATAATACAAGTAATATTAGTAGTGTACATTTTTTCATAATAAATTATTTTTGAATTGTAAAAACAATTGTTGATACTTCCACACAGAAAACAACTCTCATCATATATACCCCGCTATTTGCCTGACAGCATATGTTTAACCCATCCATCTCAAAAGGAACTAATGCACCAGAATAGTCAAAAATACATATGTCTTCAACTTTTTCGGACAAATTTAAAGTGAAACAGCCATTATTTGGATTAGGATATAAATATACTTTATTAAATTCAGGATACAAAGTATCCTGATATAATTCAGTATTCACATTTTGCCGTTCCATATCATAGTCATCTGTGTCTTCTCGCATTTTATTCCCCTCACAGGGTTCTATTCCCGCGTGAAACTGGCAACCTACCACAGCATGAAAACCCGGGTGTAGCTGAATAGAAGAAGAGGCTATCATAGACACATCAGCATTTTGAGCTACCAATACGGAGTTAGAGTTGCCGGCAACATCAATATTGCCGGCATGTATAAACTCTGTTTCATAATCTTTATAAAGCTTTGAAGAGACATATATATTTTCCTGACAATAAGCCTTTTTATAAATACGAATATAATCAATCTCCATTTCCTCAGGCAAAGTTGTTCCACCATGTGCTTCATCAGGACATAAACAGTTGTAATCATTTTTCAGTTTAGCTTGCTGTATTGCAGTGTTAAAATATAATTCCATTGGAAAGTTTGCATAAAGTCCATGCTTATATGCCAATAACATAAGAGGATAATCACATGAAGTGATATTATACCCATTTCCAAAAGTAGCCATATAATGATAATAGGTTCTAAATGTAACCCCATCAAGTTTCCACACTATTTTATACGGATCCCATTCAAGTGTATAAATGTGAAAATCAGTTGATAAATGATCAAATTCATCAGTAATACTGTAATCTTCATCATAATAAGGATTAAAACCCGCGTTCGCTGATGGAGATGGGTTATTGTCAATAGAACCATTGTGATCACGCCAGTCAACCCGAATATTTGTACTTAACCTTCTGTCCTGATATTCTTCATTTTTTTCTTGATTCTTACATTTTGTTTCTCCGCCATTTGTAGCTTTCTTCTTTGTCTTGTAAAACTCAAAAATATCAACCTCATTCCAGTAAGGATACGAGCCAAACAACCAGTATGCGGGCCAAAGGCCGTAACCTCCTGCTATTTTTATTCTTGCTTCAAATTTCCCATACAGCCATTCATTTCTATGGTAAGAATATATTTCCCCAGAAGTATACGGGATACTGAATTGCTGATTTTGTCCGGTTTGGCCGTTCAATATTGTAATCGGAGTATAGTTGTTTTTTGTTAAAATTTTTAAGTATCCGTTTTCTTCACAAACATTTTCCTCCACATAAGCGTAATCATCCATATTGCTTGGGTCTTCGATAACCCATGTATGATATACTAACCATTTGGAAGCATCAATGACACCATCATCAAATTCATCGCTCCATATCAGTTCATAGGGATAATCACCGCATGGAAATGTAAATTCTGGATAATCGACATTCTGGGAAAAAGCAGGAGCAGATAAAAAGATCAAAAGAATAATGAATAAACTTTTCATGACTACTCCCCTTTCAACTCAATTATTTGGTTCTGCAAATCAATAATATAAAGAGAAAGTTCTTCCACTTTTTGCAAAAGCATAAGGTTCATTTCCTGCACCGACATGGTTTGGCCCACAGCATCCTCTTCTGCCGGTATGCCAGGTAAATGTCCGTTGAGTTCTATATAAAGCCCAAGTTCTTCTATGCTCATGAGTTTATAGTCGGGCTTGAAAACGTCGTCCCACCAGCCGGTTAATGTTACTTCGAGGTCGCGGCAAACGATATTGCCCTGCACTTTCATATATCCGAGTCCTATTTCGTCGGTA
>JAFGWG010000049.1 GCA_016937255.1 Bacteroidales bacterium | reverse complement strand
TGCCGTATTTCGACTCCGATCAATATGACATTTTTTATATCATTTCAAAGCTTCAAATCCTCAATAATCCGCCCAGTAGCTCCAGAATTCTCTCGAATATACTTTCCTGCTATCTGGCCGGCATCTACCAAGGCTTTTTCATTGTGCAAAAGCTTCTCGCATAAAGCAAAATACTCTGCCTCGATTTTAAAACTGAATCCTCCACCCAAAGCAATCAGGTCAACAGCTTCTTTGAATTTGTGGTATTTCGGACCGAAAATCACCGGACATCCATACACTGCTGCTTCTGCCACATTGTGAATTCCTGTACCAAAACCATTTCCAATATGCGCTAAATCGGCCATTTTATAAAGAGATGCCAGTAAACCTATGCTATCGATGATCAAAACCTTTACGTTTTCCGGCTCATGCTCATCTTTCTGGCTATACAAAACTGTTCCTTCAGGACATTTAGATAGCAATCCTTTAATTCGGCTATCGTGTACATCGTGTGGTACAAAAATGAATTTCGTATCGGGTTCTTTGGGAATAAGTTTCAATATAAACTCATCATCAGGTTCCCACGAAGAGCCAGCCACATATACTTTGTGCCCACTACCAAAGCGCTCCAACCATTCCGGAATTTGAGCAGAATCCGCAATACTTACCACCCTGTCAAAACGGGTATCGCCACAAACGGTGGTATTCTCCAACCCTGTATTTTTCAGCAATGCTGCTGAGTTTTCGTCCTGCAAATAAAAATGTGTGAAAGCCTTCAATTGCTTTCTGAACCAGCCTCCCCAGCCTTTGAAAAAATGCTGATTGGCTCTAAAAATCCCTGAAATTAGATAAAGAGGAATCTCTGCTTTTTTAATTATACTTAGGTAATTGAACCAAAACTCATATTTCACAAAAAACACCATTTCGGGGTGGTATTTTGCAAGCAGTTTTCGTGCATTGGCTTTGGTGTCTTTTGGCAAATACAGAATTTTATCAGCCTTATCGTAGTTTTTTCTCACTTCAAATCCCGATGGACTGAAGAAAGTGAGTAAAACTTTAAAGTCATTCTTTGAAGCAAAATGTTCAAGCAAGGGTCTTCCTTGTTCAAATTCGCCCAACGAGGACACATGCATCCAAATCCATTTTCCTTCTTCCGGATTTCCTGCCCATTCGTTTTTCTGAGTTTTTCGACCTTTGAGCCACAATTTTGCTTTAGCTTTACCAAAGATAGAAGCCAAGCGAATAAGAAAAACATAAGAATAAACCGAAACGGAATAGAAAAACCTCATGGCTAGTAGTAATATGTATCTTTTTCGTTTTTATAGAACGGCAGAGTATAAATAACTTTGAATCCATAAAGTATATCCATTCGTTTCTGAGTATCCGGCCCCTTTATTGGGAAAAGATAATCGCGACGTCCCTGCGTAAACCCTTCCACTATTTCAAAACCGGCCTTAAAACTATAAACTTTTTGAGTGGCAAAAAAAGTATACCCAATAAACTGACGTAAAGCAAAGCCATTACTTAAATAATCATACCCTTTAATATATTCACCACAAACTTGAGCTGCTGTTTCCTCAGGATTATAAACCCTGATTTTATGTTGCATAAAACCAGCACCAAGCGAAATGGTCAATCCAGAATTTTCATTGGCTTTTAAGACTGGCAGAATTTTTCCAATTCCCAACATTGCATAATAACCACGTTCATAAGTATATACTTCTGCCAACTGTCCATTCCCGTCAAGAATAAAACCATCCGCGTCAACGATATCAGCAAAAAGGCTGTCTTCAATTTTTACTGTAGTGCCAAAAATATAATTAAAATCTCCTTCGAGAACCCACCCACTTTTTGTTGTAAATGATCCTCCGATTCCGGCATTAGAGTTAAAACCATAGCGCTCTTTCATGTCTCCCTCTGGCCATTGGCCGGCATAATGCACATGAATACTCCAAATTCTTGAAGAGCTTTCTTCATTTTCTTCCTGTGCATTGAGTTTAACAGCAGCAAAGAGTATCAATATTAAAAGGGAATATTTCATTGTAAGCGTTTTCGGTTAATGAGTTTTTTGTGGGATAAGATAATTCTGAACATAATCCCTAACGCCCTCCTCTAGTGAGTAGAACGAGTTATTATAGCCTGCACTGCGAAGTTTCGACATATCAGCCTCGGTAAAATACTGATATTTATCGCGAATATCTTCGGGAGTATCGATAAAAGAAATATTGTTTTCCTTGCCCATTGCGGCAAAAACAGCCTGAGCCAAATGAAGAAATGCACGGGCTTTTCCTGTTCCTGCATTGTAAATACCCGACTCCGGGCGATGCTCAGCAAGAAAAGACACTATAGAAGCAATATCTTTTACATAAATAAAATCACGCATCTGCATACCATCGGCAAAATCTTCGCGATGAGAACGGAACAGCTTCATGGAGTCTTTTTCCTTGATCTGATTAAAAGCGTGAAATACTACAGAAGCCATGCGACCTTTATGATATTCATTGGGCCCAAAAACATTAAAAAACTTAAGTCCAGCCCAAAAAGGAGGCTGTTCTTTCTGTTTCAGCACCCAAGTATCGAACTCCTGCTTGCTTTCACCATAAGGATTCAATGGTCTTAATGCTGGAATCAGCTCATGATTGTCGGAATAACCGTATTCTCCCCCTCCATACGTTGCTGCAGAAGAAGCATAAATAAATGGAATAGAATGTCGGCTGCACATTTTCCACAGTTCTTTAGAGTAGTTTACATTGAGAGTATCAAAAATACTCTTATCAAACTCGGCTGTATCTGTACGTGCCCCAATATGAAAAACAAAACCAACATCGGCTGCATTTCTCTCAAACCATTGTAAGAAATGATCACGATCGTGAAGGTCGAGATATTTAGCAGTTTCCCAGTTTGTTGCCTTTTCCGTCTTCGAAAAATCATCCACTGCCAACATTTTATCCAATCCCTGAACGATAAGTTCTTTTCCCAGAACTGACCCTATAAAACCTGCCGCACCTGTAAGTATATTTATTTTTCCCATGTGAAGAATATCTGCTGCAAAGTTAAAGAATCATTTTCAGTGTCAGATGACAAAAGATGCAGTACCGCATTCTGACCTTTTTCTCCAGCATCGATGGAAAAATCATTCACATAAAGATCTATATGGCTTTTAACCACTTCAATATCCTTTTCACTGCTGTTTTCAAGAATAAAATCCATAGCATCTGAAGGGCGTTCCAGACCCTTTTCAATACTTTTCTTTAGCAAAAATGCCAGATTCTTTTTCAATTCATTCGGTAAAGAGCGTTTTACAACAATTGCCCCCAAAGGCAAAGGTAAATGCATATCTTTTTCCCAAATCTCACCCAAATCAGCTACTTTATGCAAGCCCAAATCCATATAAGTAAACCTACTTTCATGAATGATTAACCCCAAGACCGCTTCTCCTCCTGTCACTGCTTTTGGGATGTCGGAAAAAAGCATCTCCCTTTTATTTTTTAAATGAGGGAAATACTTCTTTATCAACGCATTGGCTGTAGTATTTTCACCAGGAATGAGAATTTCACCATTATAGGTATCAATATCCAAATTTTCCACTGATGAAATAAGCAGCGGACCATTGCCAAAGCCCATGGCCATTCCGGTAGTCAGCATTTCATAATCATGCATAAAAAGGGGATACGCAGCTACCGACATTTTTGCCATATCCCATTTTGAATTTTGCAAGCCTTTATTCAATTCTTCAATATCCGCGAATTCAAGATTAAATTGTATTCCAAGCTCCTGCGATGTTAGCAAATCATGAAACATCAAAGTATCGTTGGGACAAGGCGAAATGGCAAGCGAAACAGGACTCATGGCAATAATTCTCGTTTCAGAAACGAATATAGGTTTTCAAGGGCTAACGGTATATCCCAGTTTTTAGTATTTCGATCTCCCACTGAATTTGAAACAGCGCGAACTTGAATGCAAGAAATATTTTTCATCATAGCAACATAAAAAAATGCCGCTCCTTCCATGCTCTCCAGATCGGGCTTATACATGTCTCTGCGCAGTTCTGCAAGAGCATCGCTTCCACTTACTATATTCACCGTAATGGAACGCAATTGTGGCAAGGGTTCACTAAAAAACAATGGAATTTCAGGTTTAAGAAATCCTTTTTCAAACGGACTATTCTCATAATCGCTGAAACCCATTTCAGATAATGATTTTGGCGTACCACAATCATCAATCAGAATATCGGCAAAAACATCTTCTTTTACCAAGGCTAGGCTACCGGGAGGCAAATCCGTGCTAAAAGATCCGGCAATTCCAATCTGTATTATCAAATCAAAACTTTGATTTTCAAGTAGATTCATTAGCGAAAACATGGTTAAAGGAGACGCTATGCCACTAATAAAAAGTGTGATTTTATGATTAGTACCATTCCATTTCCACAGGCCGTTTTCTTCGCTGGACATATCAATAAGCCCTTGCAATTCTGCTTGAGTTGGGGCGGTAATTAATATATTTTTGAAACTATTCTTCATCTTTTCGATATTCACGAATAGTTTCATACAAAGAGTTTCGCTCAACAGCAGAATAACCCGCATCGTGAATAAGCTGAATCATGTCTGCACTATTCATTTGAGGACTTTGCTCTGCCCCTGCTCTTGAATAAATACTTGTGCTATCGTTAATGGTTCCATCTAAATCATCTACACCAAAAAGCAAGCTCATCTGAGCACTATTTTTACCAATTGCAGGCCAATAAGCCTTTAGGTGAGGAAAATTATCAAGAAAAATTCGGCTAACTGAATAATTTTTCAAATCTTCCATCAGCGACACTTCTTCTACATCACTCATGGGGTTATTTGCTCGTCTGAACTTAAGCGGAATAAATGCCTGAAAACCGCCAGTTTCATCTTGAAGAGCGCGCAGCTCATACATATGTTTTACGCGTTGCTCATAATTTTCCACATGTCCATACAGCATAGTCGCAGTAGTTTTCATTCCAAGTTCATGCGCAATTTTATGAATATCGAGCCAAATCTTCCCAGATGATTTCTCAGGGCTTATTTTCAAGCGAATTTCTTCATCAAAAATCTCAGCTCCTCCGCCTGGCAGTGATTTCAGACCACTTTGCATTAACGCTTTAAGTCCATCAGAATGCGAAATTCCATCAACCATACACATGTATTCAATTTCAACAGCCGTAAAAGCCTTAATATGTAATTTTGGGAAACGAGAATGAATTTTAGCAATGAGTTCAGAAAAGTACTTTATTCCCCATTCAGGGTGAACACCCCCGGTAATATGTACTTCAGTAATATCAGATTCTACCTTCTCAATGCGACTAATGATATCATCTGCCGTATAGATATAAGAATCATCGGAAGACATAGCTCTATATGAGCAGAATCGGCACTGATAAACGCAAATATTTGTTGGTTCAACATGAATATTGCGGTTAAAATAAATCTTCAAACCCGACACCTGTCGTTTTCTTTCTGAAGAAAGAAATGACAATTGGCTCAACGAAAAATCATGAAATAAATTTAATGCTTCATTTATAGAAATGCGTTGATTTGCAAGCACTTTTTCAGCCAGCGACAATTGATATTCTGTAAAAATTCTATTCAACATATCTATACAAATTTAGTAAAATTCTAATCTTACAAAAAGAAAAGGCTGCTTCATCGGAAACAGCCTTCATTTTTCTGATCTGTATATTTTATTGCTTAATAAATTGCTTAACAAGTTTGCCCTGATCAGTAGTAATAATTACACTATACACTCCAGGCGAGAGATTGCTAACATCGAAAGAGACAGTGCCTTCAAAATCTCCACTCTGAGATTCAGCAACATTGGCCCCAAACATATTACACAGCTGAATACTGCTATTTTCAACATGGTATCCACTAAAATCAATATTCAGCTCTTCACTTGTAGGATTTGGATATGTACTGATATTGGCATTGATATAATCCATATCGTTTAAGCCGGCAGTACAGTAATTGCGACCTGTAAGTGAAGTAGTTGATGAGGTTCCGGCAAGCCAGGGTTTTAACTGCTTGTCAGATGTACTACCATTGCTTGTCCAATGAGATGACACCTTACCATAAACATCAGGCTCATTTGGGCCAGTTCCAGAGCCCGCCCCATTAACAGTACATGCAGACCAACCGCCAGTTAATGTACCAATCAAATATCCGCTCTGATTAAATAATGGAGACCCTGAAGATCCACCTTCGGTTACACCATCTGACCAATACACCTCCCAATGGGTTGAGTATGCATTACTAATTGCAGATGTTAGGGAAATTTTCTTAATATCGCCACCAGGGTGATGAATACCAACGCCGTTACCTGGAGATGATGTAGCGGTAGTCCATCCATTATAGTATGGATTGTAGGTAGTGGGAACACTATTATTAAGTTCAACCAAAAAGAAATCAGAGCCCGTACTAGTACTGCCATAGGTATCGGAAGCACAATATGAACAACCAGTTATAGACTGGCTCGTTGAGCCCGTAGTTCCTGAGCAAGTACTTGCCGCATAATTGAAATAAAATACCCATTGATTAAGCTCTGTTGCAGAAACTGTCGTTCCAGACTGATCCACAGAACAGTGGTCTGCCGTTAAAACGTAAGGAGTGCAATTTTGTCCCACATTATTAACAAGACTACCTGTACACAGGTAATATCCATCATGCAAACGCATAACTTGCTTCACTACACTTCTAATTTGATCTCTCCATCCGTCACCTTCAGAACAAATCACGTTAATTTCGCAAGACTGTGACTTTTCAGAGGGCATACTTACGAGGGTTGAGCGATAAAAATAACCAATTTCGTTCAGGTCGAACCTAAAATCATCATTTGCATTTTCGAGAAACATTTCAATAACTATTTCATCGCCAGGCAGCATTTGAGTAGCCCAAACACCACTTTTAGTGTTATTAAAGGATGTAAATGCTCCGAGAACAAATTGTTTGTTTGCAGTATAAACAAAAAGCTTAGCACCATCGGGTAGATAAAAATCATCAAAATAAAGACCTAATGCTTCAGCGCCAACACTAGTAATTTTCAATCGCCAAATGGCTGATCCATCAGGAAGATAATCCCAAATTCCGCTGGACATCGGATTTATATTCACTTTAGCAGGAACTCCGATTCGATATGCCATCCCCTTAGCATTGGCGAGTGCATCCTCTGCCTTTATAATTTCCATATCAGGTGCTTCAACATCTATATTCGGCACCACGCCAGTAATAATTTCATCAGAAAAACTCAAAGGAATTCCACCCTGACTAATTTGTGCAAAAATATTTCCTGAAAAGCATAAAAACATTCCCAGAAAAAGAATTGGGTACAATTTTCTCATAACAATAGTATTTGGTTTGCTTAGATGACAAATATAAAAACAATTCCGTTGCAAAAGGAGAGCAAACAGAAAAATTACACCAAAAAATTATCCGAAAATATATTTCCAGACATCGCTAAGTCGGGAAACCGAAACAATTTTGATTTTAAAATCCTTACGAGCAAGGTTTTTGTAATTATTCTTTGAAATAAGTATGGTGTGAAACCCAAGTTTATCAGCTTCGCCTATACGCTGTTCAATTTTATTCACTGGACGAATTTCGCCCGACAGCCCAACTTCAGCAGCAAGACAAATTTTTGAATCTATATTAATATCATGATAAGAGCTTGCCAATGCAGCAGCCACAGTTAAATCAACAGCGGGGTCATCGACTCTAATTCCACCGGTTACATTAAGAAAAACATCGTTAACGCCCATTTTCATTCCACTTCTTTTTTCCAATACCGCCAGCAGCATATTCATGCGACGCTGATCGAAGCCGTTGGCAGAACGTTGTGGATTTCCGTATGGAGAAGGACTAACCAAAGCCTGAATTTCAAGCAGCAAAGGACGAACTCCCTCAATTGTGGCTGCTACAGCTGTTCCCGGCAAATCATCTTCTCTATCAGACAATAAAATTTCCGATGGATTTGATACTTCCCTCAGACCAGTGTCTTGCATTTCAAAAATACCAAGCTCAGAAGCAGACCCGAAACGATTTTTCAATGTTCGCAAGATACGATATCCATGATGACGATCTCCCTCAAACTGCAATACCGTATCAACAATATGCTCAAGAATTTTTGGTCCTGCAATAGAACCATCTTTGGTAATATGTCCAATGAGAAATACAGGGATACCTGTTTGTTTAGAATACTGTTGTAACTCCGATGCACACTCGCGTACCTGACTTATTGTACCTGGGCTGGATTCAATTTTAGCTGTACGCATTGTTTGTATAGAATCGAGGATTAAAATATTTGGTTTTAGGTTTTCGGAAGCAGAAATTATCGCTTCAACTTCTGTTTCTGCAAGCAAATAGGTGTTATCATTTTCAATTCCTATTCGCTCGGCACGCATACGAATTTGATACTCGCTTTCCTCTCCCGAAACATAGAGTACAGTTGTGTTTTTCAGACTAATGGCCATTTGCAATAGCAAAGTCGATTTTCCTATTCCTGGCTCACCTCCAAGAAGAACAACAGACCCTTCTACCAATCCGCCACCCAATACACGATCGAGCTCCGCATTATTAAGTGAAAAGCGTTTGCCAGGAGAAAATTCTACGTCTTTTATTTTACGAACAGAAGAAGGCGATACTTTATAATTGCTTTTAACAGTGCTCTTGCTGATAATTTCTTCATCAAGGGTATTCCATTCACCGCAAGAGGTACACTGTCCGCTCCATTTTGCATATTTTGCTCCGCAATTCCGGCAATAGTAAGCCGATTTTACTTTCGCCATATTACTCGATTACAAACTCTCGATAATACCATCCCCCTTCTTCATGAAGAATAACCAGAATATCATCATTGAGCTTCAAAACCTCCCAATCACCAACGTATTGTGTAGTATTATCACTCATCCCCTCCATTGTAATCATGGTTTTTGACAATCCGGCATCTACCGTATAAGTTCCCGTACCAAGTGTATCGAGATTTCCAGTGCTATCGTCGCGCTTAAGCATGGTGATATATCCATCATCCATTTGCCACAGTTCATACCACGTAACAGTAGAATCGACAGAAACACGTATTAAACGCCATGTTTCACTAATTTTATCTTCCTTTTTCTTTTGGCAGGAAGAAAATGCCAGAGCAGCTATAATTAATACAACCCATGCAGATCTCAGGATATTTCTCATAAATTCATTCTTTATTACTGCAAATATATCAAATATTTCTATTTACAAATTAGAACTTGTTTTTTAATTTTGAACACACCAACACTCATAAGCATAAGTAAGTAAAATTTTAATGGCAGAAAGTATTTAAGAAATTACTTATTAAGAAGCCTACGCTTCATTTTTTCGAAAGAAAATAATATTCAATAGAAAAAGGCTGACTATAGCCCTTTAATTTTTCTGATCAATTCCGTAGTACTAAACCCGTGGGTCAATTCAATGGTTTCAACTCGCCCACCATTTTGAAGGACGGTACTGGCCCCCACAATATCCTCAATTTCGTAATCTTTCCCTTTTACAAGAACATCGGGAACAATAGAATCGATAAGTTTAGCAGGAGTATCCTCATCAAAAATCACAACTATATCTACAAACTGAAATGAAGCCAGCAGACGAGCACGATCTTCCTGAGGAATTATAGGTCGGTTTTCTCCTTTAAGCCGGCGTACAGAATCATCGCTGTTTAAGCCAAGCACAAGTTTGTTGCCCAAAGCAGCAGCGCGGCTCAGATAATCACTATGTCCGGGGTGAATTATATCGAAACATCCATTGCTAAATACAACCACTTGGCCTTCACTCTGCCAAAGTTTCACAAGAGAAACTGCATCTAATTTACTCAGGATTTTTTGCTGTATTAGCTTCGGGTGATTCATGCTTCGTGTTTTTAATAAAAGAAAGAACAATAAATGCCGTCAATCCGGTAATAAGAATCAAACTTGTTTGAGCCCCCCAATTTAGCCAGCCCATGGCATATCCATCGGCGATATCGATGCCATACAGAAAAAGAATTTCTGAAACTATTATGGGGTAAATTCCAATTCCGCCCTGCACAACAATAATGCCGATTGTGCCAAAAACCAACACTACAAAAGCGGATCCCAATGGCAAGCCTATAGTAGCCTCAATACCAAAATACACCAAATAAATCATTAGGAGATAGAATATCCAAATGACAACAGTATAAAGGAAAAACAAAAATACTTTCTTTATTTTGAATACCGAAAGCAATCCATTTTTAATATTGGCTAAAAACTTTCTGAATTTTTGTATTACTGAATGATTTCTAAAGCGCCTAAGAATGAAAACCAGCAGAGCAATAAAAGCCGCCAAAGCTAGAACATAAAGCAACATTCGCCCCGATGTAAATGACGCAAGTTTTTCTTTAAAACCGTTTAATATTTTTTCATTGAGATAGTCTCTTAAACGATCGTAGAACATAGCTATTGCTGTAAAAAAAAGTAAAACATAAAGCAACAGATCGAAAGCTCTTTCTGCAACCACAGATCCAAGCAACTTATCGAATGAAATTTTGCCTTTTCTTGCAAGCATGGCACAACGTGTAATTTCTCCCAAACGCGGCACAGCAAGATTCGCCAAATAGCCAGTCATTAAAGCCCAGAAAGTAACAGATGTACGTGGTGGTTTATCGAATGTCTCGATCATCAAATTCCAACGCAATGCTCTAAATATATGCGAAAACAAACCCGCAACCATCGATGCCACAAGCCACCAGTAATTGGCTTTTTTGAAATTCTCAAAAATTCTTGTTTGCTCCTCTATCCCCAGTTTATTCCAAAAATAGAATATAAAAAAAACACCTAGTGCCAGAAACAACAGGGTTTGAATTATACGAAAAAGTTTCTTCTTCAAGATTTATATTTTATTGTTTTCGTCGGGGAATATTATGGATGGTTTGTAGTTTTTAGCATCTTCAAAATCCATCGATGCGTACGAAATGACAATGACTATATCACCTACGGAAAATTTACGTGCAGCAGGTCCGTTCAAACACAGCGTTCCACTTCCACGTTGACCCCGTATCACGTAGGTTTCGATTCGTTCACCATTATTGAGGTTAAGAACCTGCACCATTTCGTTTTCTATAAGATTGGCTGCATTCATCAAATCTTCGTCAATGGTAATGCTGCCTGTATAATAAAGATCAGCTTCAGTAACTTTTACTTTGTGTATCTTGCTTTTTAATACTTGAATTTTCATGCGAAACTATTTTGCGTTTTGCGCTGCAAAATTACTAAATTAATTCCATGTTATCGATCAATCTCACATTGCCCAACCATGCAGCAATAAAAATGCGTGGTTTAGACGAGTCTTTCCACTGATGAACAGGCTCTAATGTATCGGCATCGGATATTTGAATATACTCGACTTTAGCGAATCCTGCATTAACCAGCATATTGGCAATATGTTTCTCTATTTCTGCAGGAGAAAACTCCTCTTTTAGCTTTTTTGCACGAGTCATTAATTGAAAAATCATATCGGCGTTTTCGCGTTCTACTACACTCAATCTTACATTCCTCGAACTCATTGCCAGCCCATCTTTTTCCCGAATCGTTTCCATTCCTTTAATAATAAGATCAGGAAATTGCTGTCGTGCCAGCTCTTTTATTATCATATACTGTTGATAATCCTTTTTGCCAAAATAGGAAATATTGGGTAAAATGATTTTGAATAAACGAGCCACTACAACCGCAACACCATTAAAATGCCCAGGACGAAAAACCCCTTCCATCACATCGTCTAATGCCGGAAAAGAATAAGATTCTGTAATTTCTTCGGGATACATTTCCTCTATCGATGGCATAAAAATAATATCACAGCCTGCTTCTTCAAGCATTGCAATATCGCGGGTTTCGTTTCGTGGATACTTTTCAAGATCCTCCCTATTGTTGAATTGAACAGGATTAACAAAAATGCTAACTACTGTATAATTATTTTCCTGTACGGAATTTCGAACGAGTGATAAATGCCCTTCATGTAAAAACCCCATGGTCGGCACAAACCCTAACTTTGACGAGGTAGAAATCTCATTACGCCAATTCTTATAGCCCTGTATTGATCGAAAAACTCTCATATCTCTTTTTGAAAATCGTGAATATTTACAGCTTCTAACGGTTAAAAGCCTTAGGAATTGCATTACAGGCTGCAAAACTATAGCAAAAAATTGATTTATTCCCATATTTTTAGTACCTTTGCATATTCATTTGAACCAAACTGTTAATTTGTATGGCGAAAGCTAAAATTTTGTATGTCTCGCAGGAAATTGTTCCATATCTCAGAGACAGTGAAATGGGGTATATTGGTAGATACTTGCCACAGTCTATTCAGGAATCGGGTAAAGAAATCAGAACTTTCATGCCTCGTTTTGGGGTAATCAATGAAAGGCGCAATCAGCTGCACGAGGTTATTCGCCTCAGCGGAATGAACATTATCATCAATGATTCAGATCATCCTTTGATCATTAAAGTTGCATCAATTCAACCAGCAAGAATGCAGGTTTATTTTATCGATAGTGATGATTATTTTCACCGGAAATTCATTCTGCATGATAAAAATGACACTTTTTTTGCTGATAACGACGAGCGCGCAGTATTTTTCAATCGCGGAGTACTGGAAACCGTTAAAAAACTTGGATGGGCTCCCGACTTGATTCATTGTCAAGGATGGATGACTGCATTAACTGCTGTTTATACCAAAAAAGTTTTTGTTAAGCATCCTATTTTTTCTGAAAGTAAAGTTGTGGTTTCTCTTTTCGACGATCATTTCAGCGATGAGTTCTCCAAAGAAGTGATTAATAATATTCAACTGGATGAGATTACAGAAAAGGATCTCCCTCATCTGAAAGAAAATCGCACTTATGAAGCATGGATGAAAACTGCCATTGATTATGCAGACGGAGTTATCATCGGGTCAGAAAACGTAAGCAAGGAACTTCTTGCATACGCAAAAGAGAGCAAACTTCCAATTCTTCCTTATCAGGGAACCGAAGATTATCTCGATGCTTTTAATGATTTTTACGATAAGATTTTGGTGAACGAAGAAATCACCATCTAAAATTTCTTTTTCTTATTTGAAATAATTCGGCTTGGCATCTTCCTTTTTCATGTCAACTAGCCATTTACCATCTTGTTTCAAAAGATCAATAGTTTGATCGTTGCCATTTGCAGAATAAGAACATTGTGCTGTTTCACCTTGAACAACACATTCGTGAATAACTACGTCGGGTTTAGTTTCAGTTACACGCTGACTATCTGGAACCAACTCGCTGATAGTTGTAAAAAAGGTCAACATCATTTTGGTTTCCTCTGTTGAATATTCTTTAGCTTCCTCAAACTCCAAACGCTGAATATGCTCTAAAAAGGTTTGAGCAACCAATTCAGGATTATTCTTTCCAGACTTAAAAAGCTGGCAAGAAATCAAAAAGGTGATAAATATAAGTGCAATCAGTACCCGGATTCTCATTTTTCTTCGATTTTAGTTAGAATAATTCTAAAAGTAGTACCCTTCCCCGGGCTCGATGACTTAACAAAGATACGCCCATTGTGATATTCCTCAATAATTCTTTTAGAAAGAGCAAGACCAAGACCCCAACCACGACTTTTTGTTGTATAACCGGGATTAAATACTGCTTTGTATTGAGATTTATTCATTCCCTTTCCAGTATCTGTTATATCAATCATCACATTTTTATTGTCTTCAAGCAAAATGACCTGCAACTCCCCTACTCCATTCATCGCATCAACAGCATTATTAAGTAAATTTTCCAGCACCCAACTCAGAAGGTTTTTGTTTAACATCACTTGCATATCTGCTTTGGCCGGAACTTCTACCGAAAATTTAACCTGTTGACTAGATCTACGCTGAATATACTCAACTGAATCGCGAATCATTTCAGCAATATCACAATCTTTCAGCTCAGGTTTCGATCCAATTTTGCTGAAACGCTCAGAAACATTGTTTAGACGTTCGATATCCTTCCGCAATTCTTCAAGATACATCTTATTATTTTCATCTAAAGGAATAAAATCAATCCATGCAAGCATTGAAGATATGGGCGTGCCTAATTGGTGAGCAGTTTCCTTTGCCATTCCAACCCAAACTTTGTTTTGCTCAGCTCTACGAGTAATACTGAATAGTATATAGGCTAACAATAGAAAAGCTCCTATTACAAAGAACTGAACATAAGGATAATAGCGCAATTGCGTTAGCAAATATGAATCCTTATAATAAATATATTTTGTGCCTTCTCCTTCAAAATCAATTTCTATAGGTGTATTTTGTGCTTCCATTTCAGAAAGCATATCATGCAATTTCACAGGGTCATTTATAATTGTGCTGTCGATATTTCCAGAAGAAAATACATTTGCTTTTGTTGAATCCACAACAATTACCGGTACGGAGGCACTATTTACAACAACTTCGGAGAAAAAAGACTCGGTAAGATCGTTCAAAACATTCCTCAACTCCGAAAACAGCATAGACTCTTTATAATAAAGATAATTTACAATGCTTCCATAATTAACCAAAATAGGAGAATTGGCTGAGAACTCCGTATAAAGTGTCCCCTGAAGCTTATCGACAGTGTCCTTATTAAAAGCAACATTCTTAACCGCAATAATATTTCGGTCTTCATCGGTTAGCACCACCGGAATGGTAGTATTTTCTGAAATAATCTGAGTATAAAAACTCAAATCTTCATGTATACCAGCATTGATGAGCCTTTTGGTTGCTTCGGCCCAAATCTCAACTCTTTTTCGCTCTTCCTCCTCTATTTTCTTGAAAAATTCCTTGGTATAATTTACCAGTGTAGCCTTTTGCTGAATTGCATTGGCCCAAATGCTGACTTTCTTGCGTTCTTCGTTGGCAATTTTCTTCACCAGAATATTGGAAAACCACAATGAAGCAGCTACAATAAGAGCTCCAAGAACAAAAAGCCCCCATTTCCATAAAGTTTTCCGGCGATAAATATCCATTTCGGGTGGTTTAGTGTCTAAAATTAGTAAAAAGAAATCAATTGCTTGGGAAACGTGAGAATATCACGAATATTATGAGTCTAAAACTTAGACGCTGATTATTCACAAGATAAATTATTCATTTGAAGTGTTCCCTTTCCTTCGTCTTCGCTCAGGACAAGCTGCTCAGGACAGGCGTGAGCTTGCCACTTCGTGTCTCGGTTTAGGCGGTTGGGAAACATTTAAGTTCTTGAAACGAATGGGAGAAAGAGACATCAACATAATTCGCGATTCGCGAATCGCGAATCGCGAATTGCAAATCAAATAATTATTTCGTATTGCTTCTCCCCCACTGACTTCTTCATTTCTATTAACAATAAAAACTAAAATTTCCCTTTATAAGAAAATGAAATTATCAAGAAAACATAAGCTTATTTTCTCTTGGTCAATAATATTATTATGGTTTACCCGGCCATTCATTTTTCGATTATTAAACATTGATTTTATTGAACCGGAATACTTGTTCTATTTCAAGTTAATCTGGATTGGGTTAATTCCGTATGCCTTGTATCAACTCATAGGCAGGAAATCAAAAAGAATTGCTAAAACAATAGCCATCTTAGCTGGTTTCTTAGTGTTGTTTCTAAATACTCTTTCAATGATTTGCGTATTCTCATATTCAAACCCAAAATACATCCACAAATATGAGAATAAAGAAATACGCTATAGAATACTAAACTGTGGCGCAACAGACGGGAACCCGACTTATACATTGATAGAAACGAACCAAATTCTATTCTTTATGCACTATAAAGAAATTAATACAAATGAAATTGATGAAAACTACTGGATCAAACAATAGATTACTCCGCTAATACCAGCACTTTATTCTTCAGAATCTCAACCACACCGCCTTTAACTCCGATTTTTTCATTTTTTCCATCGGAGGTAACAAATTCGACTTCGCCGCTTTGCAGAGCAGCAATCATGGGGGCATGGTTTTCGAGTACACCAAAAGAACCTTCCTGACCGGGGAATTGAATACTTTTCACTTCGCCGGAATACAGAGTTTCTTCGGGGTTGATAATCTCAAGTAACATAGTACTTAGTTTTGTTCGAGCATTTTGCGTCCTTTTTCTATGGCTTCCTCAATAGTTCCAACCAAGTTGAAAGCAGCTTCAGGATATTCATCCACTTCGCCGTCGAGGATCATTTTAAATCCCTTGATGGTATCTTCGATGCTTACGAATGCTCCGGGGATACCGGTAAACTGTGTAGCTACATAGAATGGCTGAGATAAGAAGCGCTGTACACGACGCGCACGGTGAACAACTAATTTATCTTCTTCAGAAAGCTCATCCATACCAAGAATAGCAATAATGTCTTGCAATTCTTTGAGACGCTGCAAAATGTTTTTTACACGCTGTGCGGTATTGTAATGCTCTTCTCCAACAATATCCGGAGTAAGAATACGTGAAGTAGAATCCAGTGGATCTACAGCAGGATAAATACCCAGCTCAGAAATCTTACGATTCAATACCGTTGTAGCATCAAGGTGAGCAAAAGTTGTAGCAGGAGCAGGGTCGGTAAGGTCATCTGCAGGCACATAAACTGCTTGAACAGAAGTAATAGAACCACGCTTAGTTGAAGTAATACGTTCCTGCATGATACCCATTTCAGACGCAAGTGTGGGCTGATAACCTACAGCTGAAGGCATACGACCGAGAAGTGCTGACACCTCCGAACCGGCCTGTGTAAAACGGAAAATATTATCGATAAAGAAAAGGATATCACGACCACCGGATTTTTCGTCTCCATCGCGGAAATACTCAGCAACGGTAAGACCTGAGAGTGCAACACGGGCACGAGCCCCGGGAGGCTCATTCATCTGACCAAAAACCATAGTCAACTGTGAATCTCTCAATTTTTCAACATCTACTTTAGATAGATCCCATCCACCTTGCTCCATACTCTCTTTAAACTCATCACCGTAGTTTACAAGTCCGGCTTCAATCATTTCACGAAGAAGATCATTACCCTCGCGGGTACGTTCACCAACACCGGCAAAAACAGAGAATCCTGAGTATTGCTTGGCAATATTATTTATAAGTTCCTGAATAATAACGGTTTTTCCAACTCCGGCACCACCAAAGAGACCAATTTTTCCACCCTTTGAATACGGCTCGATAAGATCGATAACCTTAATTCCGGTAAGAAGAATTTCACTTTTAGTGGATAAATTCTCAAATAATGGAGGATCACGATGAATTCCTTTACTGTTTTCATAAGAAACCGCCGGCAGTCCATCAATTGGTTCTCCAATTACATTAAAAAGACGTCCGTTGATCTGATCACCAACCGGCATTGAAATCGCACGGCCCAAATTCACAACCTCCATGCCACGAGCAAGTCCATCTGTACTATCCATTGCAATAGCGCGAATGGTGTTTTCACCAATATCTTGCTGGCATTCGAGAATGAGTTTTTCGCCTTTTTCATTGATAATTTCCAATGCATCGTAAATGTTCGGAAGATCTTTTTCTTCTTCGAAATGAACATCGATAACGGGCCCGATAATCTGAGCAATTTTGCCTTTACTTACTGCTGTCATGATATCAATTAAATGAGTCTTCGCAAATTTACACAAATTTTTTATTTGTGCGTGGAGAAATTATCTGGAGCTGATGGTTTTTTTTAGCCACTGATGCACGGATGATAGAGAACACAGATTAAACAGATTATTCATGGACTCCTTCTTAAATTTTAGCAGATGAGCGACGAACCGGCAAGCCAGTTCCACGCCTTGCGTGACAAAAATGCTTGCTCCACAGATACTGTAATGCATCTCAACAGCAAGCTGTCTGATGTCGGGGGTAATAAATTGTGTCTAAGCCAATTGGTTTAGTGGTAAACTATCAAACATCCTTCTAGGTGTCCGAGTTTTTGGCTTATTAGTAAGCTGTCAGACATCCTTCTAGGTGTCTGACAAGAGGGATATTAAATTAGTCCGTCCAATAACTCGTCTTTTACTTCATTTGATTCTGTTACGCGTAATTCGGGATTCATTTCCATCGCACGATTAATGGCAAACTTCGCATTGGGGTTACGTGCCCAGCTGCGGCGTGCGATTCCGTTGTTTACATCCCAGAACAGCATTGATTTGAGTCTGCGATCTGCATCGTCGCTACCATCGAGCACCATTCCAAAACCGCCGTTTACAACTTCGCCCCAGCCTACTCCGCCGCCATTATGCAGCGAGATCCATGTGGCACCGCGGAAAGCATCGCCTACAAAGTTCTGCACGGCCATGTCAGCAGTAAATTGTGAACCGTCATAAATATTGGAAGTCTCACGGAAAGGACTGTCTGTTCCTGAAACATCGTGGTGATCGCGCCCGAGTACAATAGGTGCAGAGATTTTACCTTCAGCAATGGCTTTATTGAAAGCTTCTGCAATGCGGATACGTCCTTCAGCATCGGCATAGAGGATGCGTGCCTGAGATCCTACCACAAGCTTGTTTTCGCCTGCGGCATGAATCCAGGTGATATTATCCTGCATTTGCTGCTGAATTTCTTTCGGAGAATTAACCATAAGTTCACCCAACACTTCTGCTGCAATTTTATCACTGATTTCCAAATCTTTCGGATCGCCACTGGTACAAACCCAACGGAAAGGGCCAAAACCAAAATCGAAGCACATGGGACCCATAATATCCTGTACATAGCTTGGATATTTGAAATCGCCGTTTTCTTTTAAAATATCGGCACCGGCGCGTGAGGCCTCAAGCAGAAATGCGTTTCCGTAATCAAAGAAATAAGTTCCGCGCTCTACATGCTTATTGATAATATCGGCTTGACGACGCAGACTTTCGTACACTTTTTCTTTGAAAAGTTCCGGTTGGTCAGCCATCATGACATTAGACTCCTCAAAACTAAGTCCTGCAGGATAATAACCACCCGCAAATGGATTATGAAGCGAAGTTTGATCTGAGCCAAGATGTACATAAATATTTTCTTTATACAAATGCTCCCAGAGATCTACAATATTCCCCTGAAAAGCAATTGAAAGGGCTTCCTGATTAGCCGCAGCAATAACAACCCTTTTTGTCAGCTCATCCAAATCGCTGTATATTTCGTCTACCCATCCTTGATCATATCTTTTTTGCGCTGCAGCAGGATTCACCTCGGCAACAATACCAATTACACCAGATATTTTTGCAGCTTTAGGCTGAGCACCCGACATTCCACCAAGACCTGAAGAAACGAAAATTGTTCCGCCAATATCTTTTCCGGCTTTCATTCTGGCAGCATTCATTACAGTAATGGTCGTTCCATGAACAATTCCCTGAGGTCCAATATACATAAAGGATCCGGCAGTCATTTGTCCGTATTG
>JAFGWG010000048.1 GCA_016937255.1 Bacteroidales bacterium | reverse complement strand
TGGATATTTATCGGCGTACCTGTCAACGCTTAGGAATACACTCAGATCACTATCATAATACCTCGCCCCAAAGTAAGAATAATTCGTTTCATTATCCAACTCCTTTGCACTAAACTTATAACGAGTATCATACGTGCTATTTTGTTGATTTACAAAGAGTTCCCCAAAGGGCAGGTATTGCACCCCGATAGCGATCGGGAGCTGTTCGGCGTAGCCTATGGCGTTTGTAATGAATGAAGAGCTGCCTAGATGATCGGGGTGGTAGAAGTATTGTTTCTTTTCTACTTCATCGTCATCGTTATGTGCAGGTTTTATTGTTTCTTCAATTTTCCAACTTGCTAAATCACCTGTACAATTAATATCACGGTTAACCATTTCATATAAGTCAGAAACAAATTGATCAGGAGCTACGCTAATAAACTCCAATGGCTCATCAGTAGGCATATATGGAGCACCATCAAAGCCGCCACCAATCTTGCTTACTACGCGCTCGCCTTCAATGAAGTAATGTTTTGTATATTTAGCTTCTGTCATAACCATGAGAGGACTAAGGTACAAAGTTTTGTTGAAATTTACACTACGATGAACGCTATTTCCTCTTAATCTTAAGGAACTTTCATCGTTTGAGAGTTTCAAGACTCGTTCGCCACCAGCGAAATTTTAATCAATTTTTCAAGCCTGAAATTACAAAAGATGGATAAGAAAATTATGGGTTCTTCCGAAAAATAATTGCGCTATTTATGTTTTTATGTAAAACCCATTCCTATCTACAAATAATTATCATACATCAATATTGATTTCTTCATAAATTATCCATATTTTTGCATCAAATGCAGACCACCAGTAGAGAAGATAAAACCAAACTCGGCTACCGTGCAGGATTTGTTTCCCTACTGGTAAATTTGGTATTGTTTGTTTTCAAATACTGGGCGGGAATTATGTCTGGTTCCGTAGCCCTTATTGCCGATGCATGGCATACACTTAGTGATAGTTTCACCTCGATCATTTTAATTGTTTCCGTTAAAATCACTTCTAAAAAAGCAAACAAAAAACACCCATACGGATACGGCAGGGTGGAACAAATAGCAGCCATTTTTATTGCGGTAATTCTCGCCATTGTAGCTTATGAATTTGGGAAAGAAAGTATTGAAAAACTAAGTCAACACCAATCTGCCAATTTTGGTATAATCGCCATTATTGTTACCGCTGCAAGCATTATTACTAAAGAAGCTCTGGCTCAATATGCATTACTTATTGCCAGAAAAACGGGCAACACTTCCATAAAAGCGGATGCCTGGCATCATCGCAGTGATGCACTCAGCTCTGTAATTGTTTTGGCTGGCATTTTCCTCCGCGATTATTTCTGGTGGATTGATGGCGCACTCGGATTAGCAATCTCTGCCCTGCTCTTCTATGCAGTATTCGACATTATGCGTGAAGCCATAAAAAAACTTCTCGGTGAACAAGCCAGCGATGAACTGATTGAAGAAGTGAAGGCAGTAACTAGTAAAACAGCAGGATTCGATGTAGAAGCCCATCATTTCCATGTTCACAACTATGGAAGCCACAATGAGCTTACTTTTCATATTGTTTTAGAGGGAAGTATGAACATTAAAGATGCCCACAATCTGGCAGACAAAATTGAAGAAGAACTCCGAGAAGACTTGGGTGTTGAAGCTACGATTCATGTAGATCCACGAGAAGCAACCAATAAGGATAGTAAATAGAGAAAGTTGCATTTATTTTTTATTTGTGATTGGGTAGAATAGTGGATACTTGCAAGTATTTGAAGAAGAATTATTCGATTTGCGATTTGCGATTCGCGAATTGCAAATCGCGAATCGATATATTTATTATATATTTGTTTCAAATTCAAAGCCTTATGAAAAATCACAATGGAATGCGCCCACATGATATTGCTGTATTGCTGAAAATTGCAACGAAAAGTAAACAGAAATGGTTTATGAAAGATATTGCAAATGAACTATTTCTTAGCGCTAGCGAAATAAGTGAAAGTTTGAACAGGTCTGCAATTGCCGGATTGGTTAGTCCTAACAAAAAATCGCTTAACACCAAAGGATTAATTGAGTTTCTGGAACATGGAATTGCTTATGTATTTCCCGTCAGGCCAGGAGCCAAAGTTAAAGGATTTTCAACTGCTTGTACAGCTCCTCCATTAAGTCACAAAATCAAAAGTATATCTTTCTATGTATGGCCTGATCTGAAAGGAGACAATCGTGGAGAAAGTGTAAAACCTCTTTACCCTAAACTCCCTAAAGCATGCTTGAAAGATCCGCACTTCTATGAACTAGCAACTATTTGTGATACACTTAGAATGGGAAATACCAAATATAAAGATCTAGCATTAAGCGAATTAAAAAACATTCTCCATTAGCAAAAACCATAAATTTGCAATTCGCGAATCGCGAATTGCAAATCGAATAATATTTAAACAAGATAAACAACCCCTCCATTATCTCCCAATGCAAACTTCCCCAAAATACTTTACCTTTGTTTACGTTGCTAATACACGATGAAAAGGCTGCTACACATTCTTTTGCTCCTAATTCCATTTTTTGTTTCTGCACAAAATGATGTGCCTGAACAAAGAAAAACACTGTATTTCCCCTACCCCGATAGTCTAATTCTCGATATCAATACGGTTGTGCCGAGCAGCATCAAAATCACAACTGGAAGCGGATCTATTATCACTTCCGAAGCATTTCGGTTCGACATCAATACCCACCAAATTATTTTTCTTAATAAAGAAGCGCTGAAAACAGATTCCCTTATCATTCGCTATAAAGCCATGTCAATAAATATTAGCGAAGCTGCATTTCACAAAGACTCAAGCCTACAATTTCCGGAACTCAATAAATATTATAATCCATTTGAATTAAATAATGCTGCCGGTTCCGATGATTGGCTGCAAACCGAAGGACTCGACAAATCGGGAAGTATTACCCGCGGTTTCAGCATTGGTAACAAACAAGACGCATCACTAAATTCCTCCTTAAACCTGCAATTATCAGGAAAACTTAATAATGATCTTGAAATTCAGGCGGTCATTTCCGATGATAATATTCCCATTCAACCCGATGGAAATACCCAGCAAATTCAAGAATTCGACAAGGTATTTATCCGCCTTCAAAAAGATGAAACGGCATTAACAGCAGGCGACATAAGCCTATTTTCACCCCAAACATCCTATTTCATGAAATATAATCGCAAATCACAAGGGGGTGATTTTAACACTAGCTTTTCACCGGGTCTTACCGATAATGACATGATGAAATTTACCGTTAGCGGCGCTTTTGGCAAAGGGAAATATATGAGGCAAATGCTTAATGCGATGGAAGGGAACCAAGGCCCTTACAAACTAACAGGAAATAACAATGAAACATTCATCATTGTTCTGGCTGGAAGTGAAAAAGTTCACCTCGATGGGCGCGAACTGGAACGAGGACAGGAAAACGATTATATCATTGATTATAATACGGCAGAAATCACCTTTACATCAAAGATTCCAATTACTGTAAATTCAAGAATTGTAGTTGAATTCGAATATTCCGATAAAAATTTCGCACGTGCAGTAATTGCATCAAATCTGGAATATCAAAGTGGGAAATTCAGTGCCGGATTTAGTGTTTTTTCAGAAAAAGACCTTAAAAATCAAAGCATACAACAAGATTTGAGTGATGCAGAAAAATTACTCTTATCTCAAATTGGAGATAGCCTACAAGATGCATTATTCCCGGGAATCGACAGCATAGGCTTTACCAATGAATATGTTTTATATGCCATGATTGACAGCTTAGGATACGATAGTGTTTTCGTCTATTCCACCAGTCCAGACTCCGCACTATATCGCCTGAGCTTCAGCTATGTAGGCGAAGGAAATGGAAACTACATACAAAGTAGTTCAAACGCCAATGGCAGAGTGTATAAATGGCTGGTCCCAGTAGCTGGTATACCACAAGGTGCGTATGAGCCTGTAAGTATCCTCATCACCCCAAAAGGCACTGAGATGTACTCTATGCGCATGCAATACGATTTTAATCCAACTACATCTCTTAATGCGGAATATGCTATTAGCAATAATGACCCTAATCTCTTCAGTGAAATCGATGATGAAGATAACCAAGGGCAAGCTTTTAGACTCCAATTCAACAAAACCAATAAGCTAAATAAAGATACTGTCAATCCATGGATGCTGGAAAGCAAAGCCGCAGTAGAATATACCGATCAGTATTTTCAAGAAATTCAACGATTCAGAACTGTAGAATTTGATCGTGACTGGAACCTTGGTTTATATAACGATGCTGCCAACGAGTATTTTGGCTCTATTTCATTACTCCTGAGAAATACCAAAGGCGAAAAAATTCATTTGCAAAGTGGTGCTTTCAAACACGGCGAAAATAATGCTGCCATGCGAAACAGTCTTCAGTTCAATAAAAAAATAAACAAACTGCTATTTTATGGGAATGGTGCTTATCTTTCTGCTCCAGGAACTCAGATAGAAAGCGAATTTCTACAACATCTATCCGGACTGGTTTACGATTTTGGCATTCTTGAATTCGGAATAGAAGAGCAAGGAGAATACAATCGAATAATGAACCAAGCAGCCGATTCATTAAATACCAGTTCCCGACAATGGTGGCAAGGAAAAAGCTGGCTTGGATTTTCAGATACCTCAAAAAGCACACAAGCTCGCCTTTATTATCAATACCGGGAAGATCTTAGTGCTGACAGTGTTTCTTTTTCCCCATTCAGCGTATCGCACGATGCAGGGATGGAAATATCTGGAAGATTCATGGAATCGCAAAATTTATTATTACGAACATCCTTCCGCCAAATTACATATCAGCAGAATACACAGCATGAAAACGAGGAATACTTGTTGGGTCGTATTGAATATAATGGCAGATTCAAAAAACGCTTTTTGGTTATTGGGGCATTTTATGAAACCGGCTCCGGAATGGAAGCCAAAAAAGAATATTCTTATCTCGAGGTTCAACCAGGACAAGGCGTATACACTTGGATCGATTATAATGAGAATAATGTGCAGGAACTGAACGAATTTGAACCTGCAGCTTTTCGCGATGAAGCCAATTTTATTAGAATCTATATCCCTACCAACGACTATATAAGAGTGTTTACCAGTCAGTTATCGGGAAATTTCATTCTTGATCCTGCCTCGGTTTGTAATAAGAAAAAGAAAGTTCCTTCCTTCATTGCTCGATTTCACAACAAGAGTTTTTTCAACTTCATTAAAAAAAGTTCCGGCAATAGTATTGAAGACATGTATATCCCCTTCAATAATTTAGTAGGAGATACAAATATCATTTCAGAGACAAGAAGCTGGCGCAACGTTTTGTCTTTTAACCGCGGGAGCACCAAACTAGGTATCAATTGGACGCATAATGAGAACAGTAGCCGTGGGTTATTGGTAAATGGGTTTGAAAATCGAAATCAGACAAAAGACGAGCTGAAAATCATTTGGAATATCAGCAAGAGTATTTCCTTTCAATTGCCTGTCATGAATGGATTTCGAAGTTTTTCTTCAGAATATTTCCCCTCAAACAATTATAATATTGATGAAAAAGCCATTAATCCCGGTATTTCGTGGCAAAACGGCACAAAATTCAGATTCAGCATACTTAGCGACTATACCGAAAGAAAAAATACCATTAATTCGCTCGAGCAAGCCATCATCAGAAAAGGAGGAATTGAACTAAAATTTAGTGCTGCGAGCAAAGGTATTGTGCAGGCCAATTTCAATGTGCTTTTCATTAATTATTCCGGCGAAAACAGCAATAGCATTGAGTATATTATGCTGGAAGGGCTGAAAGACGGAAGAAACTTCACATGGAATATCACTGCCCAACGATATATCGGCAAAAATCTTCAGTTGAATCTCATCTACGATGCCCGTTCCAGCGAGGGAAATCCGGTTATTCATACGGGGAATATCCAGTTGAGGGCGTTTTTCTAGATTCTTCACTCTCGCTCCCACACTCGCTCTGGTTTCTCCCGCAGATCCCGCTGATCTCACTGATGGCATTTGATTGTGATAAGTCAAATTGAAAAAGGAGAAAAGGAGAAAAGTAAGAAGTTGGGCTAACGAAAGACGTCAGAAGTCTTAAGCAAAGTCATTCTAAAGACACGCACTAAAGACTTCGGAAGTCTGATGCTTGGTTAAAAAGTATAAAAGTTGTTGTGGTTTCGTCGACGAAAACCTAATCAATTTTGGAAGTACAAAATTACGAAAAACAGAATAAAAATCAAAGAGTTATACACGAAAAACCACCCAAAAGAGACGAATCTCTGTTCCATCATCCCGAAGAATGAGGGTCATGGAACAGGTCCCCATATGCCGCCGCACACCCTGCCATGATCCTCCTGCGTCGGAACGATGGCAGGGTTTTGCCTATTTTTATCTTATATCCAGAAAAACAGATCTTATCGGATGATCTCTTGTCCCGCCGATTGCAAAACCGAAGCGGAACGAAGAGATATCCGATAAAAAAGCAATCGCTTTGCATGAGCCAGCTTCTTTAGTTTTTTTACTACAAATCTTATTCGGAGTCATTGACGTAAGAAATCAGCTCCTTAAACGATGCCGTGACCTTGCTTTGCGGCGGACGACAGCATGATTAAGCAGCTGATTTCAGACTTTTCACTTATAAGAAAAAGCTAAACCTGTCCCTAAAGACTTTTCAACGCCTCTAATGCTTTATCATAATCAGGCTCATTTCCAACTTCGGGTACATATTCCACATAGCGAATGTCGTCGTTTTGATCAACGATAATAACACCGCGAGCCAAAAGGTTGAGCTCTCCAATAAGGAATCCGTATTTTTTGGCAAAATCGTGTCCGTTATAATCACTCAGGGTTGCAGCTTTGTCAATGCCTTCGGCACCGCAAAAACGAGCCAGTGCAAATGGTAAATCAACAGATAATGTCATAATCTGAACATTATCAAGCTTGGCCGCTTCTTCGTTAAATTTACGGGTCTGAGCAGCACAAACCGGGGTGTCGATCGATGGCATTACAGAAAGTACACGTACTTTTCCGGCATAATCGCTGAGCTTTACGGGCTTCAGTTCATTACTCATTACGGTAAAATCCTGAGCTTTATCGCCCACTTTTACCATATCACCTAAAATTGTTAGTGGATTTCCACCAAATGTTATGATTCCTTTGTTTTCAGTCATTGTTCAGAATTTATTAAATTTATGCCTGCTTATGATCAAAAAGCATACCTATTTAGAATTATTTCAAATAATGACAATATGACATTTCAATCTTTAGGCGAAATCATAGAAGAACTAAGACGGAACAACGATTTAAGTAAAATTCACACTTTTGTCAGTCCTGATCTTGAAATGTCAGAGATTGCCGATCGATTTGCTTCGATTGAGAATGGTAAAGCCATCCTTTTTAATGAAAACGGCACAGATTTTCCGGTTTTGATGAATCTTTTTGGCGGAGAAAAAAGAACCAATAGTCTTCTAAAAATACATGGAGCTGATTCTTACGACTCAAAAACAGAAGATTTATTCCGCTTAATGGAAGAAAAGCCTAAAATAGGATTGGGATTATTGCGAAAACTAAAGCCTGTAAAAAGCATATTCCCGAAGCGGAAAAGAAGAAAAGGCGCTTGTCAAAAAATCATTCATAGAAATCCAGATTTAGGAATACTACCCGTTTTAAAATCGTGGCCACATGATGGCGGACCGTTTCTCACATTGCCATTGGTGCATACCATTGATCCAGATACCGGGGAACAAAATACCGGCATGTATCGCATGCAGATTTTCGATTCCAAAACCACAGGAATGCATTGGCACCGACACAAAGGCGGAGCTGAGCATTTTCGCGCGTGGCAGAAGAAAGGCAAACGTATGCCCGTTACTGTAACGCTGGGCGGAGACCCCATACTCACTTATACTGCAAGCGCACCGCTGCCTCCGGGCATTAGCGAATATATGCTTGCTGGATTTCTAAAAGGCGACAAGGTAAAACTGGTAAAAAGCACCACCAATAATATCTGGATTCCTGAATGCAGCGATATTGTAATTGAAGGGTATATCGACACTTCAGAGCCATTGCGAAATGAAGGTCCTTTTGGCGATCACACCGGCTACTACTCCCTTCCTGATGATTACCCTGTTTTTCATGTCACATGCATCACACATAGAAAAGATGCGGTATTTCCGGCTACTGTAGTTGGTCCTCCACCCAAAGAAGATCGTTTTTTGGGCAAAGCCACTGAAGAAATTTTTCTTCCCTTGATTCAAAAAACAATGGGTCCCGAAATTCTTGACATGGTTCTTCCGGAAGAAGGTGGATTTCATAATCTGGCACTGGTAAAAATCAAAAAAGATTATCCCGGGCAGGCCATAAAAATCATGCATGCACTTTGGGGTGCCGGACAAATGATGTTTAGCAAAATCATCATGGTTTTTGATGAAAATACTGATATCAGAAACAAAGCAAGTGTTTTGAAAGCCATTTCTGAGAATGTACGTCCTGTGTATGACATACACATGTCGAAAGGGCCTTACGATGTTTTGGATCATGCAGCCAGAGAATTTTCATTTGGAGGAAAAGCAGGAATTGATGCCACCAAGAAGCATAAAGAGGAACTCAAAGACAGCGGAGATAAAAAATCAGAATCTGCAGATTTGAATCCGATGTTTTCGAAAAATTTCGGCAAGAACCTGCATGTAATTTACTCAACAACACCATTTGGTGAATATGGAAAGATGTTTACCGATTTTTCCACTGGTCATGACAAGTATGTCGAAGGCATTTTTGTGATCACAGATCAGGACACACAGGGATTGAGTGAACCCTTGCTGCTCTGGTATATATTATCTGTATTAGATCCCGAACGGGATTTCAGTCTCATCAGAAACTCATCTCCCAATGGGGTTCTTATTATAAACGGAGCCCGCAGGGGTAAAAAAGCTGTTCCCGGGAAGAAATGGCCGGCTGTTGCGGTGATGTCGCAGGAGATTATCGACAAAGTGAGTGAAAACTGGGAAAGCTATGATATTGGACCGCTGATTCCAAGTCCTTCGGAAAAAGTGGCGGAATTTAGACGCGAATCGCATTTGGATTGATGGAAATTGGTAAAATGGGGAAATAGAAAATGGTGGATGGTTTAATAGACCATTTTCCCAATCAACCATTTCCCATTCTCCATTTTCCCACACAAAAAGACATGAAAAAACACTGCCGCCCTTCGACAAGATCAGGATGACAGTGTTTTTCAGTATTAAAGAAAGATCTTAAATAAGACCTTTTTCGTGTTTAATTTTGATATTTTTAAGCATATCCTGTGTCATAGCATCGAGATCAAAAGCTGGTTTCCAGCCCCACTCTTCGCGAGCAGCATTATCATCAACTGAATCCGGCCATGAATCTGCAATTTTCTGACGGAAATCAGGTACATATTCAATTTCGAAATTAGGAATATACTTACGAATGCTATCTGCCATTTCTGCAACACTGAAGCTCATAGCGCCAACATTGAAATCTGAATGATGTTTCAGAGTGCTGAAATCTGCTTGCATCAAATCGATGGTAGCTTTCAAACAATCAGGCATATACATCATAGGAAGACGTGTATCTTCTTTTACGAAACAGGTATATTTCCCGTGCTTAATAGCATCGAAATAAATTCCAACAGCGTAATCGGTTGTTCCGCCACCGGGTAAAGTTTCGTAACTGATAATTCCGGGATAACGAAGTCCACGAACATCGAGACCATATTTTTGAACGTAATAGTCGGCGAGTAATTCACCGGCTACTTTAGTAACACCATACATGGTAGTGGGCTTCAAAACAGTTTCTTGAGGAGCGCAATCGAGTGGAGTTCCAGGGCCAAAAACAGCAATAGAACTAGGAATAAGCACCTGCTTCATATTCATTTCACGAGCAACTTCCAAAACATTGATAAGTCCGTTCATGTTAACATCCCAAGCCAGCATTGGATTACTTTCACCTACAGCTGAAAGAATAGCTGCCATATTTACGATAGCATCGATTTCATACTTTTTACAAACCTCTTCGAGTCTTGAACGATCAACAACGTCGAAGAATTCAAAAGGACCAGATTCCTTCACTGCATCTGAAGGAGGAGTTTTGCGGGTACTGGCAACAACATTTTCATTACCCCATATTTTGCGAAGCTCAAGGGTGAGCTCAGAACCAATTTGCCCAACGGCACCAACTACCAGAATTTTTTTCATAGAATATTGTGTTTTTAGATTTCAAGATTAGCTGTACAAATTTACATAAAAATACATATCAGCAAAGATATCTTAGCTCTGATTCAAAGAAATTTACAGAATTTATAAGATTTATACAATTGAGACGCTAAAAGAAGAAACAAAAATATTATATTTGCCACAACAAATTACAAACAATCACAAATATGTACGGTAAAATAAAAGAACATCTGGCGAAAGAGCTGGCTGACATTAAAGAAGCTGGTTTGTATAAAAGCGAACGCATTATTGTAAGCCCTCAGCAGGCTGAAATTAAACTGGAAGACGGAAAAGAAGTACTGAACTTCTGCGCAAACAATTATCTTGGATTATCAAACAATCAACAACTAATTGATGCGGCAAAGAAAACACTTGACGAACGTGGGTACGGAATGTCATCAGTACGTTTCATTTGTGGAACAACAGATTTACACAAAACCCTTGAGCGCAAAATTGCAGAATTTCTTGGAACTGAAGATACTATTCTTTATGCTGCTGCTTTTGATGCCAATGGTGGAGTTTTTGAACCTATTCTCGGAGAAGAAGATGCTATTATTTCAGACACGCTGAACCACGCATCCATTATTGACGGTGTACGTCTTTGTAAAGCGGCCCGTTATCGTTATGCTACAGCTGACATGGCTGATCTTGAAGTTCAACTTAAAGAAGCACAAAAACATCGTTTCAGAATTATTGTTACCGATGGTGTTTTCTCAATGGACGGAAACGTAGCTCCTGTTGATAAAATCGTTGAGTTGGCAAAAAAATACGACGCCATGGTTATGGTTGACGAATGTCACAGTCTTGGTGTAGTTGGTAATACCGGTCGTGGTGTAACCGAACTTCATAATATTCGCGGCGAAGTTGATATTATCACCGGAACTTTAGGTAAAGCTTTTGGCGGTGCCATTGGTGGGTTTACCACTGGTAAAAAAGAAATTATTGAGATGTTACGTCAGCGTTCACGCCCATATTTGTTCTCAAACTCATTGCCACCCGCAGTAACTGCTGCAGGAATTAAAATGATTGAGATGATGAGCGAAACTACAACTCTGCAAGACAAATTGCACAATAATACTGCATATTTTGGAGAGAAAATGCGTGCTGCTGGTTTCGATATCAAGCCTTCACAGTCTGCAATTTTGGCTGTAATGCTTTATGATGCAAAACTATCACAAGAGTTTGCTGCAAAATTGCTTGATGAAGGAATTTATGTTATTGGTTTCTACTATCCTGTAGTACCACAAGGTCAAGCTCGTATTCGTGTTCAGGTTTCAGCCGGACACGAAACTCATCATCTGGATAAAGCTGTTGAAGCATTTACCAAAGTTGGTAAAGAACTGGGTGTAATCTAGTAACCACACATCACACAATATAAAAGGGTTCGCATTTATGTGAGCCTTTTTTTTGCCAAGTTTTTGAAATTTATGAGTTCTCTACCTTTCTGGCTTTAAATAAAACCAGCAATTCCTGCGTAAGGTAAAGCAGATATATTGACATAAAGAGAATGGCATCTAATACTGGTTGAGTTGCGGTATTCATGATCATTATTAGAATAAAAATCATGGCCAACAACATTTTGCCAACCGTGGTGACCAGAAAAATCATGACGAATTTTTCTGCATCATGCTTTCGACTCACCATTAAAAGCACATACAATGCAAGTGCATAGACAGAAAAATTGAAAATAAAATACCATAGATAATTTGGGGAAAGGATTTGAGGAGCAAAACTACGCAGTAAAACCAATGCAAGTGCAATTCCGGCACTGAAAGTGACAAACCACAAAAGAGCAACACGAGTATTTACAATAGTTTTAGGCATCAATCCATTTGTTTCAAACTACGAATAACGAGAAGCAACGCGGCAATAACAGAAAATGGAGCAAGCACAATAGTAAACCAAGGCGTTTCAGCTCTTGTTTTGGTATCAAGCCAAACACCAAGCCATGTAAGTCCGCCAATAACCGCCATCATTTCGAAAGCAATACTGGTAAAACGAGCATACTTATTTACTTCCTTGCTCTTCTTTTCTTTCAACGTTTTGATATTGAGTGCTTTCTGGAACAGATTGCGTAGTCATATTACAATTCCCTGTATATACTGCGCCTGGCTCAATACTTATTTTTGCAGTCATAATATCTCCCTGCACCCTAGCTGATGCTTTCAATGAAAGTAATTCCCTAACTGCAAGATGGCCTTTCACCATTCCACTTACTTCGGCATTTTGGCAATGAATTTCCCCTTCAACAGAGCCGGAAGGGCCTATCACTACACGACCCTTGCCATGAAGCTTTCCATTCAGATTTCCATCGATACGGATGTCGCCATTGGCTTTTAGGTCGCCAATAATCATTGTCCCCTTACCAATCAAATTAATATTGGGGGTTTGTGTCTCAGGAGTTTGAACTTTTGCCATATCGCTTAATTTTAATTCTTAATCTGTCTTTTCAAGATAATACCTTTCAAAAAACTCAAGGTATTGCATTTCATCCTTTGATTTATAGAACATAGGATAATTGTCTGCACTAATTACAAAGGCCACCGGAGAAGCTTTACTGATTGCTTTTTGCCCTTCTTCGTCATTTAAGAAGTAAGTATAATAGTCCATAGAGCGAGACTTTTTCTTAAAATGACTAACCGACACCATAATGCGATCGTCATTAAGATACAGACTACTTACACTTAGGTTATCCTCTTTAAAATAGGTTGTATTGAAATCGGAAAGGAGGGCTTTAATTGCGTTAATACTTACGTCCTTAGTATTTAAAAGAATTACATAAAGATGAATATCTTCCTCTTTTGCTGGCTTATATATCTTTACACTTACATTATCATGATTCCCATTATTGATGTTTGATATTACATCAGAGCCATCGCCTTCTCCAAGATAAGCCAACATGGCTTCAGCTCTCATCTTCACATCTGTGCCCGGGTATATTTCCACAATTCTTTTCAACAAAGGTTTCAAGGTATCGTCTCCATGAATTTTACTCATAGAAATAGCCTTGATAAAATCGAAACGGGAAAGCACATCCGGATCTTGAAATTGTGTTAATGCAGAATCTGATTTAATGATAACTGATGAATAGCGCTCATTCAAAAAATCATTATATGCCGACTCATACGCCTCTTCAGCAACCCCTTTCTGACTGGCAATTACTTTCAGATAATTTGGATCTGATAGTATTTTGGCGTAATCTGAATTAGGAAACTCTTTAATAATGAGACCCTTATAGTAAGCTGCACGGCTGGCGTCTGGAACGCTTTTATTCTCAGAATAAAGCATGTACAAAGTTTCTAAACGATATTTAGTTTCGGGATATCGTGTTAATAGCTCTTCGTGAGATTTTATGGCAGCTGGATATTCTTTCAAGTAATCTTTATAGATTATTCCCAATTTGTAAAAGGCTTTCTCAATTTTTGCATTTGACACAGCAATAGCGGAATCAGACAATGGAATATCCTTCATGTAATATTTCCTGTCTCGGGGGTTTGATACTCCGGCAATCGTATCCTTCACAGACCCGTCTGGGTTATCATTACCTCCTTCATCGAAGCCCCATGAAACAACCTCCTTATTGCTTAAACGCCAAAGATCTTCCAATGGACGATCGCCCCATTTTTTTGCAAATTCTGTTTTCCCAAAGGCAACAGTAGAAGCATTGTAGAAATACCAATTACTATTGGTATTGGCTACGTTTAGATCATTCGAATTATTGTTAGCTGCAAGTTTTTCACGCTCACGCTGTTTACGTAATTCCTCTTCTTTAATATAGTCCTGTATCAATTTATCAATAGCAGCATTGCGATCAGCTTCAGACATGGACGCCAAATTTTGAAGCGAATCCTGAAGTTCAATAACCAGTAAATTTTCAACCAGTTCGGTAAGTATAGCATGCCTATCCTTAATTTGGTCGAAATTCGGAAAATCCTTAGGCAAAACCATCATCGCAGTATCGTAATAGCCTTGTGATGTTTGATATTGTGATTTTGCAAAAAAGATTTCCGCCAAGTCTAAATAGGTTATTGCTTTCTGATAATTATTTGTGGTACTATAGCGAGCCGATAACTTTAGATAATCTATGCCCTGTTCCTCATCACCATCTTTCATGGCAATATTAGAAAGTGCATAGTAGATTTCATCACGAAAATCATCATTTTTGCGATCTTTCAGCATTTTATGAAGCTCTTTCACAATACTTTCACTACTTCCATGCGACGCATCATAGCACTGAGCAGAAAAAACCCTGCAATGAAATGCAATATTATAAGACGGATTTTTCTTCAAAACCTTCTGGTACATTTCCAAAGCTTTGCCATTCTGCTCAAGTTTCTGATATACCTGAGCTAAAACAAACATTAAACGAATGCGGGTTTTCTTTTTCTTATTCAAGACAATCGCTTTCTGCAAATACTCAATGGAAGGGTCAAGCTGATTACTTTCAATCAAATACTCAGCCATAACCATGGGAAATAATTTCTTGGCTTCTGAAGAAACTTCTCCACCATCCTTAATTTCTGTTTCCACAATAGCAAGAAAAGACGAAGTTTTATTCATCTTCTTCATGCCAATTAAAGAACGTGCCATCCACAAATATGCATCAAAGCGAATGGGGTCTTTATTAAATTTTTTGGTGACAAAATCAAAAGTTTCATAGGCTTTTTGGTAATCTTTCTTGTAAAAATTGGCTCTTCCAATCATGAAATAGGCGTCATCGATCCATTTTACATATTGCACACCCTTAAATTCCATGCTATGCTTGTTGATTACTTTCGATGCCTTCTCAATAGCCCTTTCCATGTCTGGCACAACGCTCTGAGCATCTTTCTTCTCTCCCAAAGGGAAAATACTAATAATTTGTGTATAATTATCCTTATGCGCCTTTTCCAATGTTAAAACACCATTTTTTATAGCCTCATTCCCATTGAAATAAGCGTTATAATGCGCTGTCAGATTATGATATGCACGTCGAGTAGAAGTATTCTTCTTGGTTGAACACGACACAAAAATTAGCAGCAATGCAATATATAAAGAAAGTTTCCTCATGCAAAATTCTTTGAAACAATAACTTTCAAACTACAAATTTATTTTATTTCGCTGAAATAATCTAATCATTAGCGCATTTTTTAGCAAATGATTAAATTTGAAGCACTTTTCCACAGATTCTTACGTATATTTGAAATCAAAATGCCAGAAAGCCCAAACTTACATATCAAACTAATATTAAAGAGTCTACCGGCGGGGCCTGGCGTATACAAATTCCTCGACGCAGACAAAGAAATTATCTATATTGGAAAGGCTAGAAACTTAAAAAAACGTGTTTCATCTTATTTTCACAAAGAACACAGTAGTGCAAAACTTAAATTGCTGGTTCGTAAAATTAACAACATCAATGTGATTCACGTCAACAGCGAATTTGATGCTTTGCTTCTAGAGAATAACTTGATTAAAGAATATAAGCCACGTTATAATGTTTTACTTAAAGATGATAAAACCTATCCGTGGATTTGTATCACAAGTGAAGATTTCCCCACAATATTTAGCACAAGAAGTGCAAATATCAAAAATGCAGAGTACTTTGGACCATATCCTTCCGTTAGAATGATGCGCGCATTGCTCGAACTTATTCGAAACATTTATCCACTAAGAACCTGCAAATTAAACCTCACTGAAAAGAGCATTGCCGCAGGCAAATTTAAGTCATGCTTACAATACCAGATAGGAAAATGTCTGGCGCCTTGTGAAGGAAAGCAAAGTCGCAAGAAATACATGGAAATGATTGAAGGATCACGCTTTCTTTTGAAAGGAAATATCAGAAAATCGATGCAGGGCTTAAAATCAGAAATGCTGGAGTACAGCAAAGATCTGGAATTCGAAAAAGCACAAAAAATTAAAGACAAGCTCGATTCACTGGAAAAATACCAATCGAAATCGATGGTAAGTAATGCACGTATTGGCAATATGGATGTTTTCAGTATTGTTTCAGACGAGCAATATGCCTTTGTAAATTTTCTAAGAATCAACGAAGGATCTGTTATACAAGGACATACACTTGAACTGAAGAAAAAAATAGATGAAACTGACGAAGAAATGCTACTGCTTGCTTTTGGAGAATTTCTGAATATCAATAAAAAGTTTGCCTCAGAAGTATTAATTCCTTTTAAAATCGATGCAAAACTGGAAGAAGTAAAATTCATTGTTCCTCTTCGGGGCGATAAAAAACAGATTCTCGACTTAAGTTTCCGCAACGCCAAACAAGAGCAAATGGATCAGAAAAAGCGTCGCGACCTTATAGATCCAGAACGCCATAGCAAACGCATCATGGAAACGATGCAAAAAGAACTGCGACTTAAGAGCCTACCCACTCATATTGAGTGCTTCGATAATTCAAACTTTCAGGGAACCGATGCCGTTGCCGCTTGTGTTGTTTTTAGAGATGCAAGACCTGCCAAACGCGATTACAGACATTTCAATATTAAAACTGTTGTTGGCTCCGACGATTTTGCGAGTATGAAGGAAGTGTTGACACGCCGGTACAAAAGGCTCGTGGAAGAAAAACAGGAATTGCCACAGCTGGTAATTGTAGATGGAGGCAAAGGGCAATTATCAAGTGCGGTTGAAGCGCTTAAAGAACTGAATCTTTACGGTAAAATTGCAGTGATCGGCATTGCCAAAAAGCTGGAAGAAATCTATTTCCCGGGCGATAGCCTGCCATTGTATATTGACAAACGCAGCGAAAGCCTGAAACTGATACAACGAATGCGTGATGAAGCTCATCGTTTTGGAATTACCCATCATCGATCTAAAAGAGACAAGAAAATCAGTAAATCAGAACTTGAAAATGCTCCGGGAATAGGAAGAACTCTTTCAGGAAAACTGCTGAAAGAGTTTGGAAGCTTTGAGAAGGTTAAAAAGGCTTCGAAAGACGATCTTGCCGGGGTTATTGGGGAGAGGAAATCTGAATCTTTGATGAAATGGATAAATAATCATTAATTTTGCTGATTATTTTTTTTCAATTATATACAATTATTATTTACATGAAAACAAAATTCCAATTCACACGCAAAAACTTGCTTAGACTAATAATCAATGAACTGATATTTCTACTGATTCCATTTATTGTGATATATTTCATCGATACTGAGATATACATAATAGGCTTATTAATTGCTTATGGTGTTTTATCTTTTATTTTTTTGCCCCCTTTCATTCTATTCACGGAATACTACCTGAAAAACAGAAACATGTATTTTGAGTTTTCGAATGATGAGTTTTCAGTCTACAAAAAAGGAAAAGAAAATAAAACAATACCCTTTTCTCAAATTAAGAAAGTAATCTCCGTAGACTCAGTTCATTATGAAAAAAAAAGGTTGGAGAATGACTCCTTCTACAGATTATCATTACATCATTTTTGAACTGGAATCAGGAGAAATAATAATAATGACTTCACTTTTGTATCGCAATGCCAAAGATGTACTTAAGTATTTCTCAGACAAGATTGTTTATTACAGACATCCGGCAATGTATTCATGGATAAACGACAAATACAACATTTACATATAGACCTCCTTCACACTCTTGCCCAAACCCTTGCTAATTAGACCCGGTCGCATACGGCGTCACATCCCAGTCACTAAAATCCTTTTTCAGATAATGAAAATGAGCCAACATTCCAATCATGGCAGCATTATCGGTGGTATAGCTCATTTTGGGAATATGTAAATCGAGACCGTATTTCTCTGCAAGATCTTTCATGGCCGTGCGCAATTCAGAATTTGCAGAAACCCCTCCGGCAAGTGCCAATGTTTTAAGCTTGGTTTTCTGAATGGCTTTTTCTACCTTTTCTTTTAGAATATCGACAATGGTAAACTGAATGGATGCACATAAATCTGCTTTATTATTCTCTATAAAATCATTGTCTTTTTTTAGTTCGTCGCGCAAAAAGTAAAGAATGGATGTTTTCAAACCCGAAAAGCTATAATCGAAATCGGGAATTCTGGGTTTTGCAAAAGAAAATCGCTTTGGATCACCTTCTTTTGCCAATTTGTCAATTACCGGACCACCGGGATATGGAAGTCCAAGAATTTTAGCCGCTTTATCAAAAGTCTCACCGGCAGCATCATCAATGGTTTTTCCGATTATTTCTCCGTCAAAAGGATTATTAACTTTTACAATTTGAGTATGTCCGCCACTCACAGTAAGACATAAAAAAGGAAATTCAGGAGCATGTTTTTCTTCGCCTTCCACTCGCAAAAAATTTGCCATAATATGCGCCTGCATGTGATCTACACTGATGATAGGAATTCCAAGCGACCAGGCAAAGGACTTTGCAAAACTCACCCCAACCATAAGGGAACCGAGTAACCCAGGACCCCGTGTAAAAGCAACCGCACTCAAGTCTTTTTTGTCTATATTTGCAGTACGTATGGCAGCTTCCACAACGGGAATGATATTCTGCTGATGAGCACGCGATGCCAACTCAGGTACAACCCCGCCAAATTCGTGGTGTACTTTTTGATTGGCAATGACGTTACTTAACAGAACATCGTTTCGTAAAACGGCTGCAGAAGTGTCATCGCACGAAGATTCTATGGCCAAAATATAAATATCCATCAGCAAAAAAATGAGCAGGCACAAAAATAGGAAAAAAATCGGGCGCATCTTCATGATTGCGTATCTGATTCTATTTGGCATACCTGCTGTAGTGCTGGCATTGATCCGCACACCGCTGATTCAACAGATGATTGCCCAAAGAATGGCTAATTATCTTTCCAAAGAACTTAATACAACCATTACCATTGGCAAAATTGATGTGGATTTTATGCTCGATATTACTATGCACGATTTTTATATGGAAGATCAGCACGACAGTGTATTACTGAAAGCAGAAGAGCTACAGGTTAGTCTTACTGATATCGACATCAATAACAACAGCTTTTCTTTCGACAAAGTAGCCCTTCAAAATGCAGATATAAACCTGATTAAATACGCTGGTGAAGAGAAACTGAATTTTAATTTCATTCAGGAATATTTTGCCGGTCAGCCCAAAGAGAGTTCAAGCAAAAAGAAGTCGAGTTCTCTTTTCTGCAATACAGTTGAGCTAAATAATTGTCATTTCAAATATCGTGATGAAAACAAAGATCAAAGCAACGGAAAAATCAATTTTAATAATCTGGATATTGCCAATTTAAGCCTACTTATCGAAGACATCACCATAAGCGACACCCTAAATAGTGGACATTTATTACATTTGGCAATAAACGAACAAAGTGGCTTCAATATTTATCATATGGAAGGGTTGCTTGAGTTTTCTAAAAAGCAAATTAGTGGCCGCAATTTGAAGATTTTATGCAATCACAGCAACTTGAATCTCAATCTTCAGTTTACCTTCGACAATTTCAATAGCTTCAATCATTTTGTAGACTCTGTCAATATTGATGCTGTATTTATGAATAGCAAAATCTCTATGGGTGATATTGCATATTTTGCACCTACCCTAGACGGTATGACCAGCAGTTTCGAAATTTCGGGACGCGCTGCAGGGTTTATATCAAATCTAAGAGCCGGGAATATGCTTGTTCAAAGTGGCAAAAACACCCGTTTGTTTTTCGATTTATCGATGAAAGGATTACCGGATTTTGAGCATACCGATATTAATTTTAATCTTAAAAATTCCACAGTTTTTGTTTCCGATTTAGATAATTTCACATTGCCTGGAGGGGAAAAACTAAATATCTCTAGCCAGTTTAATGCTATATCGAAAGCAAAAATAAAAGCTGATTTTATTGGAAGCATACTAGATTTTCAAGCAAATATTATTGCAGAAACCAATAATGGATTTATCAAAGCCGATGTAAATTCGCAGGGTAAAACGCCCAATCAGAGTTATAGTGGAACAGTAATGTTTGATCGATTTAACCTTAGCGATCTTGCAGGACCAAATTCTAAGCTAGGAGAAGTGAGTGGAAATCTTAGCTTTAGTGGAAATGGAACCAATAAATACAATTATTCAATAAAAAGCGACGGAAATATTACCTCCCTCTTTTTCAACGAGTATCTCTATACTGGCATTCAACTTGATGGGAGTGTAAAGCCCGGTTATTTTGAAGGCGAGTTTCTAGTCAACGATCCCAATTTGAGTATGAATTTCGATGGACTTATTGATTACTCTGGTAAGCAACCCGTTCTTGATTTTATTTCCAATATTGAAGAGTGCAACCTTAAGGCTCTTCATTTTAATCGAAATGACAGTGATGCATGGATTTCTGGGTTAGTAGATGTTAATGTTGAAGGCCTCAATCCCGACTCAATGCTGGGCCAAATAAAACTCAACAATATCGCCTACGATGAGGGCAATCTCAATATTCGAGTAGCATATCTGAGCACAAATATTGAAAAAAATGATTCTGTTGGCAAAAACATTTCTGTCCGCTCTGATATTTTCAAAGGCGATATATCTGGCGTTTTCTCTTTTGCAGAAATTGGCGATGTGGTTCAAAATTACCTAAGTATCTATTTCCCCACTTTTATCTCATACGAGAAGAAAGAAGATAGTTTACAAACACTTGCTTTCTCTTATGAGTTTACTTTCACCAATGTTCAGGAGGTATTGGATGTTTTTACTCCCGGATTATCCATTAGTAACAATGCTATTGCAAGAGGCTCTTTTGATTCAGGAGAAAATTACCTCCGAGCTGAAATAGCTGCAAATTTTACCACTTATAATCAAATAGACTTAAAGAACCTAAGTATATTGGGTGAAACATTTAACGAAAAAATTTATTTTACCGCAACCAGTGATGCACTCACATACAATGACAGTACTTCTGTGAATCAGCTGATTCTCAATACTGTTACTTATAAAGATATGAGCGACTTCTCGTTGCATTGGGACAATAATGAGAAAGTGGATAAAAAACAATATTCTGCCGATATTTCGGGAAATCTTATTTTCAGTAAGGGCAAGCCATTAGACCTACAATTTAACGAATCGACCATAGTGCTAAACGATTCCTTGTATAAAATAACGGAAACCAGTAATATTGTAATTGACACAGGATATATTTGGATAAAAGAACTTACCATGCGATCGCCTACACAGTCGCTTACGGTGGAAGGGCGTATTTCAAAAGATCCATACGACATGGTACAGATCTCTTTTATAAATGTACAAGCCAGTACATTTGCAGATCTAATTCAACCATATGGCTTAGTTGCTGAGGGTAATATCAACGGTTATCTCTTGCTCAGCAATTTATATAAAACGCCCGATTATCGTTCAGATATTAGCATTACCCAACTCAATATTAATGGCAATGCTGTAGGTGATGCCGTAATTCAAAGTTCGTGGGATCACGAACGACAAGCTGTTTACTCTGAAGCTTATATTGAATACACTGGCAATGTAGGTAAAAATGTTCCCTTCGAAATTAAAGGCTTTTATAACCCTAGAGACGAGAAAGAGGCACTCGATTTATCGGTAAAACTCGATCGTTTCAATTTGGAATTAGTTGCACCTTATCTTAGCAGCTTTTCAAGCCATTTGAGCGGGCTATGTGATGGCAAAATAGACATTAAAGGCAGTCTCGACAAACCCGATGTGAATGGATACATTTCTTTCAGACGAACAAATATAAAAGTTGATTACTTAAACATGTATTACTCCTTTGCCAATACATTAACCATTTCCAACAGCAGCATAGCGATGAAAGACATGACCATTAACGATACACATGGAAAAACGGCCACGGGAGATTTTGAACTAAAGCACGATCATTTTAAGGATTTCTATTTAGATCTCTCCTTAAGCGCTGATAATATGCAGTTTTTAAATACTACCGTCAACGATAATAAATATTTCTACGGAAAAGCATTTGCCAGCGGACAGGTTAATATTTACGGTCCATTGAATGAAATTCAGATTGATGTTATTGCTAAATCTGAACCCGGAACAATTGTATATATCCCTGTTACCGGTTCTGATGAAGTGGCAGAAAACAATTTCATCACTTTTGTAACCAGCAATAGTGACACCAACCGACAGGTAGATGTAAAAACAGACAATCATGGCGTTAGGCTCGACCTAGATCTTGAAGTTACTTCTGATGCAGAAGTACAGATTGTTTTCGATCCTAAAGTAGGCGATATTATGAAAGGGAATGGCAACGGGCGCCTAAAAATGACCATGGATGAAAATGGTGAATTTTTAATGTTCGGTAGTTTGGAAATTGAAAAAGGAGAATATCTTTTTACACTTGAAAATGTTATCAATAAAAAATTCATTATTGATAAAGGAGGAATCATTAAATGGACGGGCGACCCTTACGGAGGGGAAATGAATCTAATCGCCAAATACAATCTAAAAACTTCTTTATACGAACTTATGGTTGACCCCTCTGAAATATATAAAGCAAAGGTACCGGTGAGTTGTTTGATGCACCTGAGTGGAGGGCTATTAACCCCAGATATAGAATTTGATATTGATCTACCCAACTCAGATGAAAACACTAAGAATATTGTTCGCAATCTAATCCCCAATACGGAAGAAATGAACAGGCAAGTATTCTCATTGCTAATCCTTAATTCATTTCTGGCTACCTCAAACAATACGTACTCCAATCCAATTAGTCAAGGGCTTGGAACTACTTCCACAGAGTTATTGATTAATCAGTTTTCAAATTGGTTATCGCAAATAAGTAAGGACTTTGATATAGGATTTAATTATAGTCAGGGGAATGAAATTTCATCATCTCAGGTTGAAGTCATTCTTTCCACCCAGTTGTTTAACGACAAAATTGTAATTGACGGAAACCTTGGAGTGGGTGGAAGCCAAGTGAATAACGGAGGAATTCCTCAAGACCAACAGGCTTCAAACATCGTTGGAGATGTAAGTGTGGAATATAAGATTGATAAAGAAGGAAAATTCAGAGTAAAAGCTTTTAACCGTTCAAATACTATTGATGTGGTAACCAATGACGCCCCATACACGCAAGGCATGGCCTTCTTTTATCGAAAAGATTTCAACCGATTTAGTGAACTTTGGCGTCGGAAGAATAAACCTATTGAAAACAAACCGGAATGATAAAATATACACTCTTTTCATTAATCATCGCATGCATTTTTCTTACTACTCATCTGCAGGGTCAGATCATTAAAAGTGAGATCATCACTGAAGATAATGTTTCCATTCAAAAGATTTATTTTCTACCAAATGGCAAAATCTCAGAGCAGCATTTTCTTATAGATCAAGATGAATGGGTTGTAGAAATCAACACTTATTTTGATACGTTGCTTACCAAAACGGAGTACTTTACAGGGGATAAGAATTTTGTAAACTACGAATATGTCTATAACGACAATAATCAAATAGAAGTGAGTATGGAAATAGCCAACGACACTGTGGTCAGTGTAAGCTATTTTACATATAATGAGCAAAATCAGCTTAAAAAAGAGTCAACGGAGAATAATAATGGCAAACTTATTATTGAGTACGAGTATAATGAAGCCGGGAGAATAGATGCAAGATTTGAAACTATTGAAAATACTGATGAGACGATCAATAATAGCGAATATTTTGATTATAATGATAAAGGCCTAATGACCAATAGTATTCAGCTGAGCGGGGTTGACACAATGGTTTATCACACCTATTTCTACGATGAAATGAATCGTTGCTCAGAAATGTATATCATGTCTGGAGGCGACACCATCAGCCGAATTGAAAGGAAATTCCTGAAAGACCTAGATCTAATTAGTAAAGAAACGCATTTAAGCGACGGTTACGTTGTTCGTCAGGAAAAATACAAATACAATTCCAACAACGTGCTCGCAAAAAAAACCATTATCGATTATCGCATTTTCCCTAATATGCCGGCACCAAAAAAAGTGGTTTACCGATACAAATATTCATGGTTCAAAGAGCAATAAGATGAACGATATTCGTCTTAAAAAACTACAGACCCGTGTTGCTGATTTTCTGAAAGATGAAGGTAGCGGTCACGGTTTCGATCACATTCTCCGAGTCCTTGAAAATGCCATGCTCATTTCTAAAAGCGAAAATGCAGACACTAATCTTGTTGCGGCTGCAGCTTTATTGCACGATATTGGCGATTATAAACTCAATAAAGAACGAAAAGAGCAATATCGAGAAATGATTCCTGAGATTTGTGAAGGCTTAGGTTATACCAACGAATTTCTTGAGAAAGTCATTTTTATTGTAGAAAGGGTTTCGTACAAAGGCGCTGCTGTGGAAGATATGGAAATGCCCATTGAAGGCAAAATTGTTCGTGATGCCGATCGATTGGATGCCATTGGAGCCATTGGAATTGCCAGAGCATTTGCGTACGGAGGTTCTCATCAACGAAAATTATACGCTCCTGAAGAAGATCCCGAATTACATGCTGATTTTGAAAAATACAAGAATTCAGATTCCTCTACACTAAATCATTTTTTCGAAAAGTTGTTTCTTTTAAAGGATAGAATGGAAACTAAAACAGCAAAAAAAATTGCCGAAGATCGACATGCTTTTATGGAGGAATTTGTGAGGAGGTTTATGAAGGAGTGGAACGGGGATTTATAAAAACCACGAAAACGCAGCCAATAAACCCAGTCCAAAACCAGAATACACCTCTATTGGTGCATGAGCCTTTTGCTCCAGTCTGGACCATGCTACAATACCACTTAGCAGGAAAACAATGGGGACAAAAGCAAGCATTTGCAATTGATAATTAAGGATATAAAGTACCATTAATGCAGCAAAAGATCCCCACCCCACCATGTGAATACTAATTTTAAAGAATAAACTAATTAGTGCTGTTAACAATACTATAGGAATCATTCCCATAAAAAACATGGTGTAAAACGCTGGTAATTCAAAACCTGCCAGCATACGAAATGCAAAATACGCCGATACTGCTGTAATTAATAATGCGAATATCCTTTCAGACCTACGTTCCATCAAAAATGAATCAATAACGCCCAGCATTCTGGAAATAGTCAAAATAAAAATCGGAATAAACAAAGTGAATATAAACACAGTCAGCAATAAAATGCGGAAAGCTTCAGGCTTGAGAAAAGAATTAAAATAATACGGCGCACTGAGTATAAACAGCATAAAAAGTACTGGAATAAACACAGGGTGCAAAATATAAGAGAGAACTGAGCTCAGTTTTTTCATAAAAAGCTTCTATATTTCTTTCCTTAAACGAGCCACAGGAATATTCAATTGTTCACGATATTTTGCTACAGTTCTACGAGCAATATTATAACCTTTTTCCTTAAGCTGTGCCGCCAAAACTTCATCTGTAATGGGTTTCTTTTTATCCTCACTTGATAAGAGATCTGTGAGAATACTTTTAATTTCGCGAGAAGAAACTTCTTCTCCACTTTCAGTCTGCATAGACTCACTGAAGAAACTCTTCAGAAGAAATGTTCCAAAATCGGTTTGCACATATTTGCTGCTAGCCACACGCGAAATAGTTGAAATATCGAGTCCTACTAAATCAGCAATATCTTTAAGAATCATTGGGCGCAATCTGGTATCATCACCTGTTAAAAAATAGTCTTCCTGATAAGACATAATAGCGCTCATGGTTACAAAGAGTGTATTTTGCCTCTGTTTTATTGCGTCGATAAACCAACGGGCGGAATCAATTTTCTGCTTAACAAATTGCAATGCTTCTTTGGTTTTAGCATCCTGATTTTTCGATTTGGCATACGATTCAAGCATATCAAAATAGGTGCGATTTACCCTAAGTTCAGGAACATTTTTAGAGTTAAGAACCAATACCAATTCGCCATCCTCATTTAAAATGGTAAAATCAGGAAAAACATGCTCGCTGCCTTTTGATGAATCGGCAAAAGTAGATCCCGGTTTTGGATTCAGGCTTAAAATCACATCTATAGCGTCCTTAAGGTCATCGTCGGTAAGAACAAATTTCTTTTTTATTTTTTCGTAGTGCTTTTTGGTAAACTCATCAAACATTCTGTCGATAATTAAACGAGCATTAGACAGCGGTACCGACTCCTTCTCAATGCGATTGAGCTGAAGAGCAAGGCATTCTTTTAAGTCGAATGCACCAACACCGGGCGGATCAAATTGCTGAATCAGTTTTATCATGCGAGCAACATCTTCCTTCCTGACAATAATGTTTTGTGTAAAAGCCAAGTCATTCACCAATGCCGCTGCATCGCGTTTCAGGTAGCCATTTTCATCGAGATTGCCGATTATAAACTCACCAATTGAGCGATCGCTTTCCGAAAGTCTGCGCATATGTAATTGCTCTTCCAGACCATCATAAAATGTTGTATGGGAAACAAATGGTACCTGTCGGTCTTCATCATCGCGACTGGTATTATTTGCACTTAGCTTATAATCAGGGGTTTCATCTCCATCAAGATAATCATCAAGGCTGAAATCATCTTCCACCTTCTCTTCAAATTCCGTCTCTTCCTGCTCCTCAAACGGATCATCCTCAAAATCTTTCTCCTCTTCTTCAAATTCTTCCAGCGCAGGGTTCTCTTCTATTTCCTGTTTAATACGTTGCTCCATTGCAATGGCAGGAACCTGCAGCAGCTTCATCAACTGTATTTGCTGCGGCGAGAGTTTTTGCAGTAGTTTTTGTTCCAGTCTTTGTCGTAGCATAATGCCTTATTTTGACTTCAAGTTACAAATAAAACGAAGCCGTGTCAAGTAAAATTATTAAAATTCTGCATTTTTTGGTGTACGGGGGAAAGGAATCACGTCTCTGATATTAGCCATGCCCGTTACAAAGAGAATTAACCGCTCAAATCCAAGGCCAAATCCGGCATGTGGAACGGTGCCAAATTTACGTGTTTCGAGATACCACCAAACATCTTTTTCAGGAATACCCATTTCCTTGCAACGCTTTTGAAGCTTTTCCATGTTTTCTTCCCTTTGGCTTCCTCCAATAATCTCTCCGATACGTGGAAAAAGCACATCCATGGCACGAACGGTCTTGTTATCCTCGTTCATCTTCATGTAAAATGCTTTGATGTCTTTTGGATAATCGGTAAGGATTACCGGCTTTTTGAAGTGTTGCTCAACCAGATATCTTTCATGTTCTGATTGTAAATCAACGCCCCAGGATACCGGAAACTCAAATTTCTGACCTGATTTTTCAAGAATTTTAACGGCTTCGGTATATGTTAAACGCTTGAACTTGTTTTTTACGATGCCTTCCAATTGTTGAATAAGCTGTTTATTGAACATTTTCTGCTGGAATTCCAAATCATCTAGGCAATTATCTAGAGCATACTGAACTAGATATTTTAGAAAATCTTCGGCCAGATCCATGTCATCTACAATATCATAAAAAGCCATCTCCGGTTCTATCATCCAAAATTCGGCTAAGTGGCGAGGCGTATTTGAATTTTCGGCACGGAAAGTAGGACCAAAAGTATAAACTTCACCAAGGGCAAGTGCACCAAGTTCTGCTTCCAGCTGACCACTAACGGTTAGATTGGTTTCTTTTCCAAAAAAATCTTGTGAATAATCTACGCCACCGTCTTCTGTTAGTGGTGGATTTTTAGGATCGAGGGTAGAAACACGAAACATAGCGCCTGCGCCTTCGGCATCAGAACCAGTAACGATAGGAGTATGCAGATAGTAAAACCCACGATCATTAAAGTATTTATGAATGGCATAGGCCATGGCGTGGCGAATACGTAAAACTGCCCCAAAAGTATTTGTGCGTGGACGCAAGTGAGCAATTTCCCTTAGAAACTCAAGGGAATGTCCTTTTTTCTGCAACGGATAAGTATCAGCCGGTGATTTCCCGTACAATTCTATTTTATCGGCATACACTTCATAGCTTTGTCCCTGACCCGGAGATTCCACCAATTTTCCATACACGGCAATACTGCTTCCGGTAGTAATATCTTTTAAAAGTGCTTCATCAAATTTTTCAGTATCGGCCACAATCTGAATATGGTGAATAATGCTACCATCGTTCAAAGCAATAAAAACCACATTTTTACTGTCGCGGCGGGTGCGCACCCAGCCCTTGAGCAATATGTCTTTTCCAATATCTTCTGCTGTTGAATTTTTCAGCAGCTCGGCAATTTTAACACGTTTCATTCAATAATTCTTAGTAATGGAGTACAAATTTCGCAAAAAAAATGACATGGGGCTGGGATAAATGTGCGATCTTATAAAAAGCCACTGATGCTCGGGTGGTTTTATCCGCAGATTATTCACAAGAGCAATTGATTTTCTAAGGTGTTCATGAGCTTACCCCCTTCGGTGGTTCGGTTAACGCAGATTTTTGCAGATGACTCAGATTGCGCAGACGAAGCTGAAGATCTCTGACTGTATGAGACACTGCGTGCCGTTTTTGAGACAAGGCATGCCTTGTTACTGGATTGGTTGTGGTTGATAGGTTTTCTGAAGAGAGAACGCAGATGACTCAAATTACATTGGTTCGCACTTCAATTGTGCCAAATGACCCTGCATATTTGCAACTATCAAAATATACGCATTGAGTTCTTGAAAAAATTTACTTCGTCAATTCCACAAACTCTTCCCAGGTCAGTTCTTCGGGTCTTTTGGTGAAGAATTTATCTTGAAGTTTTTCTTCAGGAAGCATAGATTTAAGCGAGTTGCGCATTGTTTTTCGGCGCTGATTGAAGGCGGTTTTTACAATAAGTTTCAGCTTTTTATATTCGCAATCTGGTAAATTTTCGGTTTTAGGTACCAGACGCAGTACTGCCGAGTGAACTTTTGGTGGCGGAGTAAAAACCTGAGGCGGCACGATAAAAAGTAGTTCACAATGAAAATAGGCCTGCAAAAGCACACTCAAAATACCGTACGCTTTGGTTCTAGGCTTCGCCACAATGCGCTCTACAACCTCTTTTTGCAACATACCCACCCATTCTGCAAGCATTTCGCGCTGCTCGAGTGCCATAAAAAGCAACGGTCCGGAAATATTATAAGGCAAATTCCCTATTAATCCAATGGGCTTATCAGAAATTGAACTCAATTCCATTTTTAGCACATCCTTTTGAAAAATGCTGATTTTTTCTTCCTTGTATTCTTCTTCTAAATATGCAATCGACTCCCTGTCTGGATCTACCAAAACAAGCTTTTGTGGAAATTCTCTTAAAAACTGTGTAAGCGCTCCGGTGCCGGGTCCAATTTCAAGAATGGTATCATATTCGTCTTTCAATTGCAAACCATTCACGATTTTTTGAGCAATGTTTCTGTCGTTCAGAAAATGCTGCCCAAAGGATTTTTTAGCGCGTACTGGTTGCATATTAATTGATATTATCTCCTCTTAAAATTCGGTAATGTTTACGAGCTTCCTCCACATAAACCGACCCAGGAAAATCGAGCACAAGCTGCAGATAATATTCTTTAGCTTTTTCTACATCTTTGAGCTGGTTTTCATAGAGGCGGGCCAGATTCATCAGTGCATTATCTCCCAAAACATCGTTATAATGCGATGACAGTATTTCCTTATACATAGAAATTGCCATATCATAACGCTTCAATTTGGTGTAAATTAGGGCTTTTTTAAAAATCGCCTCATCAATTATTGGATGACCTGGTTGAGTCATTATAATAGTATCTAGCGTCCTCAAAGCTTCTTCATATTTCATGGCAAAATCAAGCATATCTGCATGGGCATAATATTGCAAGGGCACGTAAGAACTATCGTAATCGACATTATCCTGAATAAGCAGAGACAGCCTCATCGCATCGTTGGCAATAAGCTTAGATGTAGCTCCGCGTAGAATATCGAGCAGTGCTGCAGCATAATCAAATTCTCCAAGAAAATAGTAAAGCTGAGCATTTTTGAATTTAGCATAATACCCAATGGTATCATATTTTAGAGCCTTTTCAACCTGAGAATAGAGTAGCGAGGCCTCCCATACTTCCCCTTTCACAATCATCACATCGCCCAGAAGAAGTTTAGTTCTAGCATATTCTAAAGAAGAATAGCCACCAGTATTTAGCAATTTCTGTAAACGATCAATGGCATTATCAGTTTCATTCAGAAAATAAGCTTCTAGTGATGATAAAAGCAATACCAACTCAAACCGATTCGCTCTGTATTGTGACTCCTGTACTGCCATTCGCAATTCGAGTGCAAGTTTGTTAAGATCTTCGACTGTGCTTTCAGGATTGGTCGTTAACTTTTCGTATTTCACTTCCAACATTTTCTGCTTGGCTTCAAAATAATAGGGCTGATCATCACCCATACTGAGAATATCTTGAAGTGCAACCTCGGCAGAGCCCCAGGCTCTATTTGAAATGCAAAGCACTGCGAGATCATATAAAATCTCACCGTCGCCTTTCGATCTGCGCTCATAAGCATTTGCTTGCACAACAGCCTTATCAAATTCAAGCAATTGCACATAATACCAAATCAAAAGTTTTGTATAATCGTAGCTGGCAGGATCTTTTTGAAGTTTCTTCAGAACCATTACTTTAAAAACCTCAGAGGCTTCCCCGTCAATATCTTCCATAATGATATCCTGCAAAACCTTTTCCAAATCACCTACAGCAAATAAAGGGCTTTCGAGTAAAGAAAAGTATTCGTTATACATTTCTTCATAACGACTATTTTTATAATGCAAATTGGCCAAAGAATAAATGATGCTAACGTTTCCGGGATGTTCTTTCTTCCCTTTTTCCAATGCTTCGAGGGTCCATGAATCCAATTCCCTTACCTGAAAAGCAGCCGCAAGATCAATTATTAAAGTGACATTAGGTTTTGCCCAGTCTATAGCTGATTCAAATTCTTTCTTAGCCTCTTTCTGCTTTTCCTGCAATAATAAAATATATCCGTAATCGACACGAAAACGAGGAATTTCTGGTTCAGATTTTACTTTCTTTGAAGAAATTTTTTCTGCTGTTTTCCAGTCTTTAATTTTAATAAGACAGGTGAGGTAATTGTCGTAGATATAAGTGTCAGTCTTCTTTTTATAAATATCCTCATAGAGCATAGCCGCTTTATCATACTCGCCCAAACCCATGTATTCTCGGGCAAGCATTTCATCTTCCTGTGCCTGTATTGCAAGCACCAGAAAGAGTGAAAAGAAAACTGCAAAGAGAATTCTCATTAAAGTCCAGCTTTAAACACAATGATCAGACTATCTATTTGAGGACTCAACTCATTATAACTTATAATGCTTCGAGAAGCATTATCAACAATCATTTTACTTTGTACAATAAGCCTATCATTGGCTTCCTTTTCCGATTTCATATAAATGAAATACTGTTCTTTACTGATTAGTTTATCCTTCAAATCACTTTCCAAATCGGCCAGTTGTTGCAATGAATAATTGTAATCGCTATTGAGTTTTTCCACTCCTTTTACATAAGCTTTCAGAGGAGATTTAATGGCACCATAAGCAGTCATGATTTTCCATGCTCCATCACTGTACTGATCGTTGAAATAAGCATTTATGCTATCAATTTTATTAAAATAGCTACCATACACATCGCGAACCTGCGAAGAATCCAAACTTTGAAGATGATCATAACTTTCCAATAACCGTTCTCTTTCTGACTTCACTTCTTTGAGTCCTTTTCTAACAAAAGTAGGTTTACAAGAGGCAAATGCAAGTACAAAGAAAATTATTATCCACAAGTATTTCATAATCTGTTTCTTTAAGTGGTTTTTCTGATTAAATGGAATCAAATCCGGTATAGGTTTTCAATACATCCGGCAAGTAAATTCCGGTTTCAGTCTGATAATTTTCGAGCAAAGCAGCAAGAATTCTTGGCAATGCCAGCGCACTACCGTTTAACGTGTGAAGCAATGAAGTATTGCCTTCTTTATCCTTAAAACGAAGTTTCATGCGATTGGCTTGAAAGCTCTCGAAATTGGAAACGGAACTTACTTCAAGCCAACGTTTTTGCGCCGCACTATATACTTCAAAATCGTAGGTTAGAGCAGCTGTAAAACTCGTATCGCCGCCACAAAGGCGTAGAATGCGGAATGGAAGTTTCAAATCACGTAGCAATCCGGCTACATGATCTTTCATTTCTTCCAGAATAGCATAAGATTTATCGGGATGTGCGATTTGTACGATTTCTACTTTATCAAATTGATGCAGACGATTGAGACCACGAACATCTTTACCGTAAGAACCGGCTTCGCGACGGAAACAAGCACTATAGGCAGCGTTTTTCTTTGGCAGCTCGTCTTCTTTCAGCATCACATCACGGTAAATATTGGTAACCGGTACTTCTGCTGTGGGAATAAGAAATAATTTGTCTTCAGGTATAGCATACATTTGTCCGTCTTTATCCGGAAGCTGCCCGGTTCCGTAACCACTCTCTTCATTGATGACCAATGGAGGCTGAATTTCCAAATATCCTGCATCGGTAGCACGATCTAGAAAGAAACCAATGAGTGCACGCTGTAATCTTGCACCTTTGCCTTTATACACTGGAAATCCTGCACCGGTAATTTTATTTCCGAGTTCAAAATCTATGATATCATATTTGGCAGCAAGTTCCCAATGTGGAAGGGCTTCGAAAGAAAATTCGGGAATATCACCTTCTTGGTGAATGGTTTCGTTGTCTTCAGCTGATTTTCCGGGCTTCACTGAGGGGTGAGGCATATTGGGGAGCAAAATAAGTTTTGCATTCATGGCTTCCAGAGCAGCATCGTGCTTTTCACTTAGAACTTTGATGTCGTCTTTAAGCTGAGCTGTTTTGGCTTTTAGCTCTTCGGCTTTTGCCTTGTCACCGCTTTGGAAAGCAGCGCCAATTTCTTTCGACGCTATATTCATCTGCATTTGCGCCTCATCGCGATCACGTTGTAAAGCTTTGCGCTCGTCATCAAGTTTAATGATCTCATCTACCAGTTCGGGTTGGCCAAAATTCTTTATTGCCAGACCCTTTTTCACCTCTTCGGTTTTTGCTCTCAATAATGCCAGTGTAAGCATGGGAATATTTTTTTACAAAGGTATAAAAAACCTGTCAGGTTTATTGAAGGATTACCACAATTAAACATGATAGGTTTTAATCCATCTTTGAGTTTGCCACCGCTCAAACCTTCAAGTTTTGATACCTGTCCAATCGCAGCCAAAACCTTGAAGGTTTTGCATGCCCAGCCGATGATGCTGCAATGTTGAGAATTGCATTAATTTTCTTTGTACATTTGGGTTTGAGAGCATAATTATTACAAAATGGAAGCAAAATTCATTATTGTAAAAAGAAAATACAGACCGTTTTACCTGATTACGGTTGGAGTTATTGCGCTGTCGGTAATTGCATTAATATCCTCACTGGTTATTTCAAAGAACAACGAAGCCATGAGAATTGTCAGTATGATTTCATTAGGGCTTATTCTGGCTTTTGCACTGGCATATAAATTATACTCCACCACCCACAAGAATTTTATTGCCAACGGCGAGATTACACTATCAGAGATGAGTATTAATGTTACTCAAAATGGAGAGATTCTGAGTTTTGACACCGATAAAATTGACGCAATTTATTTTACGCTTTTTGGTCATGAACACGAGGAATATACGCAGAGAAACGGCTTTAATTTTGCAACAAAACCCGGACACATGAATTTTATAGAGTTTGCGTGTGTAGGTAAGGTATTCCGATATGAAATTTTTATTAAAAACCTCGCACACCGGCGCAAACTTTTTGAATTTGCCCAATATTGTGAGGGAATAATTGATAATTTCACTTTTGAGAATAAGAACGGGCCAAACTTCATCTATAAAAATGAAGATTACGAAAAATCAATTTTTTCTTTTTAATAAATAAAAAAATGAAACAAAGATTATTCGTGTTATTGATAATTCTTTCTGCCTGCACTTCGAAAGAGAAAACAAACTATGAGGTTTTGAAGGAGTATTTTGAGGCGACGGTGAATGGTGATGTAATATTTTATAACCCCTGCATATATACAACGAATAAAGATGAAGGTTATGAGCTATCTTATTACCAGCCTGGAAATACATTTTTCTTTTCATTTGAAAGTGCCAACGAAAAGTTGGAATTAAAATTCACCCCTGACACTATTTATGTTCTCAAAGATTTCGGCCAAACTCACAGCATTGTTTCAAAACACAATTTCAAAGTTGAAACTTCAAAAGCAATTCTAAATTCATTTGCAGTTGAAGAATATCATAATAGAACTGATATAGATTCTCCAGATTTTCAAAAGTTTCTTAATCAAAGATCTTTCTTGTTCTTTGAACTCGATGACGACAACCTAATTATGCATATTGATTATTTGATGAAAATCAGAGGAAATAAAAAGTATTATTTCAATAAAGAAGTTGGATTGTATAGAATTGTTGAATGGGAATATAGTCGTGGTTGTATTGACAGAAAATGTGAAAGAGAAAGAATTCTAGAATGATCACCATAAAAAGACACACTTATCAACGCTTGTATTTCATTGCCTCCGCTCAAACCTTCAAGATTGAGAATAGAGCATTTGACACATTTTTTGCATCTCTACCAAAATTTTCATATATTTGAATCAAAGCATAAGCTGTGAAAAAAGCGATACTTTATTTCCTTTTAGGTCTAATTTTATTCGGTTCTTATTCCTGCCGTAGGATTAATGAGCATAATCAGAATCCGGAATTGGTTCCGTTGAAACACGGTTTTCAGGTTTGTAATGCCATAGCTTATTGCACTTCTGTTGCACATTCGGTTTTCAAAAAAGGTGTAATTCCGCCCAATGTTGTGCTCGTTTCGAGCCAGGCCGGTGATGAATCAAACGGGGCCATTCTCTATATTGATATCAGTCCGTATTATCCACTCCCGTTTAATCATAATGTGGGGCAAATAATTCTGAGTGTCCTTTGGAGCGGTAACGGCGGGGTAATGAGTGCAGCTTATACCAATATTAATATCCTTGAAAAACAGTATAATTTCTTGGGTCTACTTACCATCCCATTTATGGAAAGAGAAGAAGGGAAATACCTTACTGTTTTTGCCGAACAAGATATTGTAATAGGCTCCGATGACGATACATTGATACACATAAACCTCATGGCCGGGCAGTTTGAAATGGAACTTGATCGCCTGAATAATATTCAGCCCACAAACACAAATGCTGCAGTACAACAAAATGTATGGTTTGTAAATGTAAACACGAGAAATACCAATACTGTATACGACGACGAGCTTACCATTAATGGCGGCGGGCAAATTGCAATGGTGGAAAGTGCTACCGGCGGTGTGCTGTATCATGCCATGATTGGCGTAAAATCATGCTATGATATCTGCCCCCTGAATCCTTATGAGGGTGTTGGATTTATTCAAAACATGATGGTGGGCGATAACACCGACTTGGGTACAATTGTGCTGAGTTTCCCTAGTGAGTGTCATGGAACTGCTTTTGTGGAAGCCGCTACCGGGAAATATCTGGGCTCGAATCGGAGTTGGATTGATATTGGGTTTTATTGATTTGAGAACTTAGATGCGGATTTACGCTGACAATTTTGTATTACGGATTTACACGGATAATTTCATCAGCGCAATCAGCAAGCAATAAGTTTAAATCAGCAATAATCCGCCCAGTAGCTCCAGAATTGGCTGGAAAATAACAATTAGCGCATAAAAAGCAGCCACATTTGTTTTATTAAGCAAACAGAACGTTGAAATATTACAGGATATATGTGTTTGAAAATCTATGCCTTAGAGCAAAATTCATGTAATTCGCGAATCGCGAATCGCGAATTGAT